>CABIKM010000004.1 GCA_902196205.1 Candidatus Methylomirabilis lanthanidiphila
CTGGAATCGGTTCAGGTCGCATAGTATTTTCTCCTCCCCGCCCTCTACTCTAATTTACAGGGGGGTAGGTGTCTCACTCATATTGACACAGAGGGGATGTCGTGGACGAGAAGGGCAAAATCTCGAAGAAGGCGGTGGCGGCTCGCCTAAAGGAGATCGGTCACGACGCCGAAGATGCGGAGGAGCGTAATGCGCTTGAAAACTATGCCGCCCTGCTCGACAAGCAAGCTAGTGCCAAAAGCCGGTTGAGGACTGCGCAGGACGCGCTCGAGGCTAAGGTCGCCGCGAAATACGGTAAGCTCACCGAGACCGAGATCAAGACCCTCGTCGTAGAAGACAAATGGCTGGCGCAGCTTGCCGCCGATGTGCAGAGCGAGTTGGACCGCGTCTCCCAGGCGCTCACCGACCGTATCCGCCAGCTCGCCGACCGCTATGCCACCCCGCTGCCGCAGCTCACCGAAGACGTGAGGATCCTCGCCGCCCGCGTGGACGAGCACCTGAAGAAGATGGGGGCGGTATGAAACTGAGTCCGGGGTACAAGCAGACCGAGGTGGGGGTGATTCCGGAGGACTGGGACGCAGGCTGCCTTGGTGATAAATCCACAAAGGTCGGAAGCGGCATGACCCCAACGGGGGGCGAGAAAGTTTACAAGCAAGAGGGGCGACCCTTTCTCAGAAGTCAAAATGTCGGTTGGGGCACACTTCTCATGGAGGATATTGCCTTCATTGACGAAGCTACCCACGCCACATTCACGGCCACGGAGGTCACGCTTGACGACGTTCTTCTGAACATCACTGGCGCATCAATCGGCCGTAGTGCTGTTGCCGATGCTCGCGTCGAACGAGGCAACGTGAATCAGCATGTTTGCATCATTCGTACCGACCAGGACCTGCTATATCCGCGATTTCTAAACTACTTCCTGCTCTCAAAAGCTGGGCAGCGACAGATTGACAGCTTTCAGGCTGGCGGTAACCGGCAGGGATTGAACTTTGGACAGATTCGGTCATTTCGTCTCCCAATTCCACCCCTCCCCGAACAACGCGCCATCGCGGCTGCGCTGGGGGATGTGGATGCGCTGCTGGGCGCGCTGGCCCACCTCATCGCCAAGAAGCGCGACCTCAAGCAGGCCGCCATGCAGCAGCTTCTCACCGGCCAGACGCGCCTGCCGGGCTTCGGTAAAGGGGTCACTTCCCAGAGAACAAGCGTTGGTCGACTTCCGAAGGACTGGACTCTAACGCCCCTGAAGTCAATCAGCACTATGAATGGACGAATAGGCTGGCAGGGTTTGAAGCAGGAGGAGTTTACTTCTGTTGAGAGCGACCCGTTCCTGATTACGGGGATGAACTTTGAAGATGGCGAGATTAGGTGGGGCGAGGTTTATCACATTCCCGAGAAACGGTATGAGGAAGCGAAGCCCATCCAACTACGCGGTGGTGACATTCTCATGACCAAGGATGGCACCATCGGGAAGCTCTTGTTTGTTGAGTCTATTCCCTTCCCGGGCAAAGCGTCGCTCAATAGCCACTTGCTGGTGTTTCCGCCTCTGAAGGACTCTTATGTTCCCACATTTCTCTTCTACCACTTGAGTTCTAAGAGATTTGCGGACTACGTTGATCTGAACAAGTCGGGCACGACTTTCTTTGGAATCACTCAGGAAGCTGTCGGGAAGTATCAAGCGTGCCTGCCGTCGATTGATGAGCAAACCGCCATCGCCGCCGTGCTCTCCGACATGGACGCGGAGATCGCAGCGCTGGAGCAGCGGGCGGCCAAGACTCGCGCCCTCAAGCAGGGGATGATGCAGGAGCTGCTCACTGGGAGGACCAGACTTGTATGAAGATTTCAACGATCCTCGACCACATTGACAGCGGCCACATAGCGTTGCCGGAGTTTCAGCGCGGCTATGTCTGGAATAGCGACCAAGTTCGGAAGCTGTTCACTTTGCTATTCCTTCGCCGTCCGGTGGGCGGCCTGCTCGTTTGGGCCACCGAATCCCGAACAGCCGCGCATCGAGGTGATGGGCCGCTCGCCGGCGGCGTGGTGAAGCTCCTGCTCGACGGTCAGCAACGTATGACCTCACTCTACGGCGTGGTGCGTGGCAGGCCGCCCATGTTCTTCGACGGAAACGCAAAGGCGTTCACCGGGTTGCGGTTCCATCTCGATACGCAAGCCTTCGAGTTTTATCAGCCGGTCAAGATGCAGGATGACCCACTCTGGATTGATGTCACGGAGTTGATGAAGAAAGGAGCCGCCGGGCTGGGTGAGTTCGTGACCCGCCTGACTGCGCAGCCTGCTCTGGCAACGAAAGTGGGCGAGTATGTCGGGCGTCTCAGCCGCCTGCTCGGCGTCGCTGATGTGGACCTTTACGTCGAGGAAGTTACCGGTGCGGACAAGACGCTGGATGTGGTCGTGGACATCTTCAACCAAGTGAACGGCGGAGGCACCAAGCTCTCGAAGGGCGACCTGGCGTTGGCCAAGATTTGCGTCGACTGGCCACAGGCACGCGACACGATGAAGGCCAAGCTCAAGGAGTGGGCCAGGGCGGATTACCACTTCAACCTCGACTGGCTGCTGCGCTCGGTGAACACCGTCCTCACCGGCGAGGCCAAATTCCAGTTCTTGCATGAGAAAACCGCGGAGGAGATTCGGGATGGTCTGGAACGGGCTACCAGGCACATTGATACAAGCCTGAACCTCATCAGCGGTCGGCTCGGACTCGACCACGACCAGGTATTCTTTGGTCGCTTTGGTGTGCCCGTGATGGTGCGTTACCTCGACTACCGTAGCGGGCCGATGGGTGAGAAGGAGCGGGACAAGCTGCTTTTCTGGTTCGTGCAGGCGGGGATGTGGGGCCGGTTCTCAGGCTCAACCGAATCGTTCATCGATCAGGACCTTGCCGCTTTGGAAGGGGAGGATGGCGGGCTCGACAAGCTCCTGGAACAGTTGCGGCTGTGGCACGGTGGCCTTCGGGTCGAGCCGGGCCATTTTACCGGCTGGAGTCTCGGTGCACGGTTCTATCCCGTACTCTACCTGCTAACGCGCATGGGGTCCGCCCGGGACTGGGGCACCGGTCTACCACTGAAGGCTTCCCTGCTTGGCAGAATGAGCCGGTTGGAGGTGCATCACATCTTCCCGAAGGCGCAGCTCTATCAACGCAAGTTCAAGCGCCCAGAGGTGAACGCGCTCGCGAATTTCTGCTTCCTCACCAAAGACACCAACCTCGATATCAATGATCGCCTACCGGAGGAGTACTTCCCGGAGATAGCGCGAGCCCACCCCCATGCGCTCGCTTCGCAGTGGATTCCCGCTGATCCGAACCTGTGGAAGATCGAGAACTTCCGCGAGTTTCTTGAAGCCCGGAAGGTACTGCTGGCGGCAGAGGTCAACCGGCGGATGAAGGACCTTCTTCACGGGAGTGACGAATGGCTGGCTGGGGCGGCACCCCAAGCTCCTGCGGCCGTCGTGGTCGGAGGCGGCATCACGAGCGAAGCCGAGGAGGAACAGCTTGAAGCCCTCAATCACTGGATGGAAGAGAACCGCTTGCCGCGTGGCGTGCTGGCTTACGACCTCGCCGACCCCGCAACCGGCGAGCAGAAAGCCGTCTTCGACCTCGCTTGGCCCAGCGGCATTCAGGAGGAACTGAGCCAGCCGGTCGCGGTGTTGTTGAACGAAGGCAACGAAACCCTGGCCATCGCGAGCCAAGCCGGATTTCGGTTCTTTACGTCGGTCGACGATTTTCAGCGTTACGTCAGGGATGACATTCTTGTGGAGACATAACCATGAGCACCGTCGGCCAGATCGAGAAGAAGACTCAGGCACGCGTGGTGAGGCTGTTCCGAGAGCAGCTCGGCTACGACTATCTCGGCGACTGGACCGAGCGCGAGGGCAACCGCAACATCGAAGAGGAGCTGCTGCGAGCCTTCCTGCGAGACAAGCAGGGCTACGACGAGGCGCTCATCACGCGGGCACTTCACGTCTTCGGCAAGGCGGCGGGCGACTCCAGCAAGAGTCTCTACGACCGTAACCGCGCCGTGTACGACATGCTGCGCTACCCCGTGAAGGTAAAGCCCGGTGCGGGCGACAATACTGAGGACATTTGGCTCGTCGACTGGAAGCACTCGGAGCGGAACCACTTCGCCATCGCAGAGGAAGTGACCGTCCCGGGCAGCAATGCCAAGGCCCACACCAAGCGCCCGGACGTAGTGCTCTACGTCAACGGCATTGCGCTCGGTGTGCTGGAGCTGAAACGCTCGACGATTTCCGTAGCCGAGGGCATCCGCCAGAACCTCGACAACCAGAAGAAGGTCTTCATCGAGCACTTCTTCTCGACGGTGCAGTGGGTGATGGCTGGCAACGACACCGAGGGCCTGCGCTACGGCACCATCCAGACGCCGGAGAAGTACTACCTCACCTGGAAGGAGGATGGACCCGAAGGCAACCCGCTGGATCGCGCGCTTCTCCAGCTCTGCGCCAAGACCCGCTTTCTGGAGCTGATTCATGACTTCATCGTCTTCGACGCCGGGATCAAGAAGCTCTGTCGGGCTCACCAGTACTTCGGCGTGCGGGCCGCGCACAGCCATGTAATGCGTCGCGAGGGCGGGATCATCTGGCACACGCAGGGTAGCGGAAAGAGTCTCGTCATGGTGTGGCTGACCAAATGGATTCGCGAGCATGTCACCGATGCCCGCGTGCTCATCATCACGGACCGTACCGAGCTTGACGAGCAGATCGAGGGGGTCTTCAAGGGCGTCAACGAAGACATCTACCGCACCAAGAGCGGCGCGGACCTAATCGCCACCCTGAACGCGACGTCGCCCTGGCTGGTGTGCTCGCTCGTCCACAAATTCAGTGGGAAGGGGGAAGGCGAGGAGGTCGGCGACATCCCCGGCTACATCGCAGAATTGAAGAAGGCGCTGCCGCCCGGTTTCGCCGCCAAGGGCAACCTCTTCGTCTTCGTCGACGAGTGTCACCGCACCCAATCCGGTGAGCTGCACAAGGCGATGACGGCCATCCTGCCGAGAGCCGTGTTCATCGGCTTCACCGGCACGCCGCTGCTGAAGGCCGACAAGCAGAAGAGCATTGAGGTTTTCGGCGGTTACATCCACACCTACAGGTTCGACGAGGCGGTGAAGGACAAGGTGGTGCTCGACTTGCGCTATGAGGCGCGGGACATCGATCAGCGTATCACCTCGCAGGACAAGATCGACCAGTGGTTCGAGGCCAAGACTCGAGGTCTGACCGACTTGGCCAAAGCGCAGCTCAAGCAGCGGTGGGGCACGATGCAGAAGGTGCTCTCCAGCCAGTCGCGACTGGAGCAGATCGGCGCCGACATCTTGATGGACATGGAGACTCGCGACCGGCTGAAGAGCGGCCGGGGCAATGCCATACTGGTCTCCGGGAGCATCTACCAAGCGTGTAGGTTCTACGAGTTATTGGACAAGACCGACTTCAGGGGCAAGTGCGCGATCGTCACCTCTTACAGACCGTCACCCGCTGACATCAAGGGCGAGGAGAGCGGCGAGGGTCTGACGGAGCGGCTGCGACAATACGACATTTACAAGCAGATGCTGGCCGACTGGTTCAACGAGCCGGCGGAGACCGCGGTAAGCAGGGTTGAAGAGTTCGAGAAGGCTGTAAAGAAGAAGTTCATCAAAGAGCCGGGTCAGATGAAGCTGCTCATCGTGGTCGATAAGCTGCTGACGGGCTTCGATGCGCCGCCTGCAACTCACCTGTACATTGATAAGCAGATGCGCGATCACGGTCTCTTCCAGGCCATCTGCCGCGTGAACCGGCTGGACGGTGGCGACAAGGAGTACGGATACATCATCGACTACAAGGACCTGTTCCAGAGCCTCGAGGGAGCGGTGCACGACTACACCTCAGGGGCACTGGACGGCTACGACAAGGAGGATGTGGCGGGACTGCTCGAGGACCGGCTGGGCAAGGCACGGGAGCGACTGGAGGAGGTTCGGGAGGCAGTGAAGGCCCTCTGTGAGCCGGTGGAAGTGCCAAAGGACTCGGCGGCCTACCTGCGCTACTTCTGCGCCAAGGATTCCGGCCACGCCGAACAGCTCAAGGCCAACGAACCGAACCGACTGGCGCTCTACAAACATGTTGCGGCGTTCGTTCGAGCGTTTGCCAACCTCGCCAACGAGTTGGCAGACGCCGGATACTCTCCCACTGATATCGATGTCCTGAAGGCAGAGGTCGACCACTACGAGAAAGTCCGCACCGAGGTCAAGCTGGCCAGCGGCGACTACATCGATCTCAAGATGTACGAGCCGGCCATGCGGCACCTGATCGACGCCTACATCCGGGCCGAAGAGAGCGAGAAGGTGTCCGCCTTCGATGACATGTCGCTCGTCCAGCTTATCGTTGAACGAGGGGCGGCTGCGGTCGATACTCTGCCGGATGGAATCAGGAAGAACGAGGAGGCCGTGGCCGAGGCCATCGAGAACAACGTCCGCAAGCTGATCATCGACGAACAGCCGATCAATCCGAAGTACTATGAAAAGATGTCGGAGTTGCTGGACGCCTTGATCGAACAACGCCGCAAGGAGGCGATGGACTACCAGAAGTATCTGCGCAAGATCGTAGAATTGACAAGACAGGTGACCAACCCCGAAGCGAGTGGCGCGTATCCGGTAACGACGAATACCCCTGGCAAGCGGGCGTTGTATGATAACTTCGACAAGGACGAGGCGCTGGCGCTGGCGGTCCATGCCGCGGTACGCGCCAACCGGCAGGACGACTGGCGGAGTAACCCGTTCAAGGTCAAGAAGGTGAGGAATGCGATCCGGGACGCGCTGGCGTCGGACGGGGCGCGAGTGATAGGCGGCCGTGACGCTGCGAAGCCCACCGTTGTGCAGGCACCGCCGGATGTCTATGTTACGAAGTCGTCGGAGTCCCCCGAAGAGCGGGTCGAGAGAATCCTCGCTTTGGTGAAGAATCAGGATGAGTACTGAGGGGGTCGAAATCCGGGTGAGCGGCCTGGCGGTTCAGATCGTCCGCAAGGACATCAAGAACCTGCACCTCGGCGTGTATCCGCCCAACGGTCGGGTGCGCGTGGCCGCACCCTTATGCGTCGATGATGACGCGGTGCGCTTGGCGTTGATCGGCAAGCTGGGATGGATCAAGAAGCAGCAGGCGAAGTTTGCGGCGCAGCCCCGACAGACCGAGCGTGAGATGGTGAGCGGAGAGAGCCACTACTTTCTTGGGCGGCGTTATCGGCTGCGGGTGGTGATGCGTGATGGTCCGAGCCGTGTCGTGCTAGCGAACCGTTCCACCCTCGAACTGCAGGGGCGCAGTGAGTACGAAGCGAAAGAACGTGGGCAGGTACTGCGGCGCTGGTATCGTAAGCGTCTGCGCGAACTCGTGCCGCCCCTCTTGGCCAAATGGGAGGCGATCGTAGGCGTTCGCGCGGTCTCCGTGGGCATCAAGCAGATGAAGACCAAGTGGGGCGCTTGCAGCGTAGACGCACGGCGCATCTGGTTGAACCTCGAGCTCGCCAAGAAGCCCGTACAGTGCCTCGAGTACCTCATCGTCCATGAACTGACACACCTCGTTGAACCGCATCACAACAACCGATTCGTGTCGTTGATGGACCGACAAATGCCGCAGTGGCGGTCCCATCGGAAGGCGCTGAACGAGGTGCCGCTCGGTCATGCAGATTGGAGCTATTGATGTTGTGGCTGCACCGAGAGTGTGCTGGCGAGTCAACCAGGGGTGTGACCGGTCGGACAGATCGAACAGCTCCCCGTGGTTGCTGCACTTCGGCAACCCACTGAACGTTAGGCGCCATTGTAACGTTGGAGGAGAAAAAGAGAGCCAAATATGCCGAGTGGACGTGGTCATTGCGGCATTCAGCGAAATGAGGACACGCTGCGGTGTTATGCAGTCGTGTGTCGTTCGGAAGCAGACGCGCCGGAAAATGGTAGCGCATACCATCGTGGGCCTTGACCCCAACGCGACCTCACGGCTGTGACGCGGCCATCGTCGCGCCGGCGCCGCGGGGCTGGCGACCGCGATCTTTACGCGCCGGCTGAATCCGGCGCGATCGGTCCGGCTGCTCGACGGCGCGAAGAAGCCGGGCGCAAAGATTCTCATGAGCGGCGGCTCGCGCTGCAACGTCACGAACGCGTCGGTGGCGGACGCCGATTTCTGGGGCGGCAAACGATCGATCATCCGCCGCGTGCTGCGCGCGTTCCCCGTCCCCGATACGATCGCATTCTTCGAGCAGATCGGCGTGCGGTTGCACGAGGAAGCCGGCGGCAAGCTCTTTCCGGACTCCAATCGCGCGCGCGACGTGCTCGACGCGCTGCTTCGCGAAGTAGACGCGAGCGGCGCGGAACTGCGCGCCGGCCGGCGCGTCCTCGACGTCATCCGCACGGGTACGGGCTTCCGCATCGCCACGTCGCACGGCGAGTTCGAAGCCGATACCGTCGTCCTCGCCACCGGCGGTCAGTCGATGCCAAAAACCGGAAGCGACGGCGCGGGCTTCGAGATCGCGCGCCGGCTTGGACACACGCTCACGCCCCCCACGCCGGGCCTGACGCCGCTGCTCCTGTCGAAAGACGACCTGCACGGCGAGCTGTCTGGCGTCTCGCACGATGTGGAGCTTACGCTCTGGGTGGATGGCGGCGTCGCGTGCCGAATTCGGGGCGCCATGCTCTGGACGCATTTCGGCATCAGCGGCCCCGCGGCGCTCGACATGTCGCGCCAGTGGCTCCGCGCCACGCTCGACGCGCGCGCCGTGCGGCTCACGGCGAACCTCTGCCCCGGATCGGAGTTCGATGCTCTCTACCGGCGGTGGACGACCCTCGCCGCGACGCGGCCGAAATCCACGGTCCGAAGCGCCCTGGCTACGCTCGTGCCTGCGTCGGCGGCGGCGGCGCTGTTACGGCGGCTGCACATCGACGCCATGCTCACGCTGGCGCATTTCCCTCGCGACGAGCGGCGGCGGCTCGTGCTGGCGCTCACCGCCTGGCCCCTCCCGGTCGTGGGCAGCCGCGGCTACGACTACGCCGAGGTCACGGCGGGCGGCGTGCCGCTCACCGAGATCAATGCCGCCACGATGGAATCGCGCGTCTGCCCCGGGCTGTATCTCGCGGGCGAGATTCTCGATGTGGACGGCCGCCTCGGCGGATTCAACTTTCAGTGGGCCTGGTCGAGCGCGTACGTGGCCGCGACGGCGCTCGCGCGGCGCCCTGCAGAAGGAGTCCTGGTCTTCGCACGTCCGTGACAGGCGAGATTGGCTCGCTGCGCTCGCAATGACGCATCCCAATCCCTATTTCCGGACCGCGCATCGCCCTTGCGGAATCTGAGCGCCTATGATACGTTTCCAGCCGATCCAGGAACCGACCGTTTCAGGGGCAGCTAATGGCGCGCGGATACGACTTTAAGGCAATCGAAGTGAAGTGGCAGCGGGCGTGGGAAGAGAGTGGCGCCTTCGCGGTCACGGAAGAGGCGGGGAGGCGTAAGTTCTATCTTCTCGAGATGTATCCCTATCCATCCGGCAGGATCCATATGGGCCACGTGCGCAACTATGCCATTGGCGACGTGCTGGCCCGGTTTCTTCGGATGCGAGGATACAACGTGCTGCATCCAATGGGTTGGGACTCCTTCGGCCTTCCGGCAGAGAACGCTGCCATCGAGCACCGCACCCACCCGGCCAAGTGGACCAACGACAATATCGCCTATATGCGTACCCAGCTCAAACGGATGGGGTTCTCCTACGATTGGCAGCGGGAGATCGCGTGCAGCAGTCCGGACTACTATCGGTGGGGACAGTGGCTCTTCCTGAGGCTGTATGAGAAGGGGCTGGCCTATAAGAAATCCTCGACCGTCAACTGGTGTGAGGTCTGTCAGACCGTCCTGGCCAATGAGCAGGTAGAAGGAGGGCTCTGCTGGCGGGACGGCACACCTGTTGTGCAGAAGGAGCTGCCTGGCTGGTTCTTCAGGATCACGGCCTACGCTGAGGAGCTCTTGAACGGCTTGGATAGCCTCACCGGATGGCCTGAGCCGGTCAAGATGATGCAGCGTAACTGGATCGGCAAGAGCGTCGGGGCGGAGGTACGTTTCCCGCTGGTCGATCGTCAGGAGGCGCTGACCATCTTTACTACGCGGCAGGATACGCTCTTCGGCGCGACCTTTATGGTCCTGGCCCCGGAACACCCGCGCGCCCTCGCCCTCGCGCAAGGTACCCCGCAGGAGCCGTCGGTGAGCGCCTTCATCGAGCGGGTCACGCGCGAGGATCGGCTGCGGCGTACGGCCACTGACGCCGTCAAGGAGGGGGTGTTCACAGGCGCTTATGCCATGAATCCTCTCACGCACGAACGGATCCCTGTCTGGATCGGCAACTTCGTCCTTCCGGAGTACGGGACCGGCGCGATTATGGCGGTACCGAGCAACGACCAGCGCGACTTCGAGTTTGCGCAGAAGTACAGTCTACCGGTCCGGCTGGCCGTCAAGCCGGTCGATTCGGTGCTGGATGAGCGTAACTTGGAACAAGCCTATGAGGGTGAAGGTGTTCTGGTCAACTCCGGCCCATTCACCAGTATGGACAGCCGACAGGCGCGTGAAGCGATTGCGGACTTTCTTGAGCGGGAGGGGATCGGAAAACGGACAGTGAACTACCGGCTTCGCGACTGGGGGATCTCGCGACAACGCTATTGGGGCAACCCGATCCCGATTATCTATTGTGATGGGTGCGGGACGGTTCCGGTTCCGGACCGGGATCTGCCGGTGATCCTGCCTCAGGACGTACAGATCACGATGAAGGGCGGCTCCCCGCTTCAGAAGGTCGCCGGTTTTATCGACGTGTCGTGTCCGCGATGCGGCGGGCGCGCCAGACGGGAGACCGATACCATGGACACCTTTGTCGATTCGTCCTGGTATTTTCTGCGGTTCACGAGCCCGAACGACGAGGATGGACCGGTGACCCGCGCTCGCGTGAACTACTGGATGCCGGTCGATCAGTATATCGGGGGAATCGAGCACGCCGTCCTTCACCTGCTGTACGCTCGCTTTTTCACCAAGGCCATCCGTGACCTCGGCTTGATTGCCGTCGATGAGCCGTTTCAGCGACTATTGACTCAGGGCATGGTCTGTAAAGAGACGCACCGGTGCGCGGAGCACGGCTTTCGGTTGCCTGAGGAGGTGGATAGCTCATACTGCTGCCGTACATGCGGGCATCCGGTCCAAGTCGGGCGGACCGAGAAGATGTCGAAATCGAAAAAGAACGTCGTCGATCCCGAAGATCTGCTGGCACAGTATGGGGCCGATACGGCCCGACTGTTCTGTCTGTTTGCCGCTCCGCCTGAGAGAGATCTGGAGTGGTCCGCGCAGGGCGTAGAGGGATCGTTCCGGTTTGTGTGCCGGATCGTCCGTCTCGTTGAGGATCAGGAGGCGCTGCTCAAGGAGCCGGTTGTATCGATCCCGTTTCAGCAGCTCAATGCGGGCCGCGCCTTGTGCCGAAAGGTCCACCAGACGGTCAAACGGGTCACAGAGGACATCGAGGACGACTTTCATTTTAACACCGCCATCAGCGCCCTCATGGAGCTGGCGAACGAACTCGGTCGCTTTCAGATGCCAGGTCCGGCGGAGGACGCTGAGGAGCGGCGCTTCATCTATAGCTACGCAGTGGAGACCCTTCTGCTGCTGCTATCGCCCTTTGCGCCGCACCTGTGTGAGGAGTTGTGGGAACGACTCGGTCGTGGCGGCAGCATTTTTCAGGCGACTTGGCCGGCCTATGACCCGGCCGTCATCACGGCAGAGGAGATTGTCGTGGTCGTTCAAATCGACGGAAAGGTCCGCAGTCGACTGTTGATTCCTGTCGAAGTTGACGACACCTCTATACGTGAAGCCGCGCTTGCGGACGAGCGGATTAAGGGGTGGCTTGAGGGGCGATCGATCCGGAAGGTAGTGATCGTACCGAAGAAACTGGTGAATATCGTCACCGGGGGAGCGCAATGAAGGCGATCGCGTGTATCGTGATACTTCTGGCTTTGGCAGGATGCGGGTATCGGCCGGTAGGTTCCGGGGATGTGACCGCCCTGGAACCCGCTATTCAGACGATCAGCATCGGGATCATCAAGAATCGGACGTTTCGGCCCGCCATTCAGCCGGCCCTCAGAGATGCGTTGATTCGGAAGCTCGCAACCAATAGCCGGATCAGGGTCGTTGAAGAAGGCGCCGACGCCGTGTTGGAAGGGGCAATTGAAGGATTCGGCGAGGAGCCGCTGGCCTTTGGTTCCGCAGATACCGCCACGCGCCTGCGAATGAGTATCTCTTTTTCCTTCAGTGTGAAAAAACGGCTGCAGGATAAGGTAGTGCTCCGGGACGGCGTCATGGGGGTAGCCTATTACTTTACCGGCACAGGCCTCGCTGAGACCAGGACGGCTGAGGACGAGGCTGCGCTTCGGGCAGTAGCGGACCTGGTGGACCAGGTAGTCAGTCGGCTGTTGGATGGAGTCTGATGGGACGCTGGGTCAAAAAAAGCCACTCGGTTGCGGACCAGGTTCGCCGCGGGGAGGTCGCGTCCGTCTATTGTTTGTACGGCGAGGAAGAGTACCGGCGGGAACAGGAGCTGAACCAGCTCCTTGACGCGTTGCTGATGGAAGGCGTGAGAGAACTGAATCTTGACCAGATTCGTCCTGGTGAGACGGGGACGGGATCGATCCTTGGGAGCGCTCGAACGCTACCGTTTCTGGCGTCGCGTCGAGTCGTCCTGGTCCGAGGCATCGAGGAGCTGTCGCGAGAGCAGCAAGAGGAGTTGCTTGCCTATCTGAACGATCCCTGTCCCACGAGCTGCCTTGTACTGACCGCGAGGCGGCTTGACCTGAGAACCCGATTGGCAGCCGCATTGCAGAAGAAAGGAGTGCTCCTTCGCTTTGATCGCCTTGAGACAGATTCACTGAAGGAGTCGCTTACAGCGGCCGCCCGGGAGCGGGGTGTCCGGCTGCGGTCCGAAGCGGTCAGTCTGCTTATCGCCTTGGTCGGGGACGATTTCCGCCAGTTGATCTACAACGTGGAGAAATTGGCACTCTTCGTTGGGGAACGCGAAGAGATCGGCGCGAAGGATGTCGAAGCCTTGGTTGGCGAGACCAGAGTGCGATCGATCTTCCAACTGACCGATGCCGTGTCAAGCAAGAGCCTGGATGTGGCCCTCCGTTGTCTGACCAGTCTATTGGAGAGTGGGGAAGAGCCCCTGGCGGTTATCGGGATGCTTGGCCGCCAGATCCGCCTGCTGGTTCGCGCGAAGGCGCTTCGAGAGCAGTCAATTCCAGTCAGCAGGATGACTCATGAATTGAATCTGCCGCCACGCGTCACCGCTGCCTTGGCGGAGCAGAGCGCATCGCGTTCCTGGCGGGAACTCTCGGGTGCCCTTCAATCCCTCTCGGAAACCGACCTTGCCATCAAGACGGGAAGGGCGGCAGCGCCTGTGCTCTTAACGGGATTAGTCTGGGACCTCTGTCGGGCGTGAGTCCTACGACGGCTGCGGGATGGCGTGGAGCTGGCGAGCCAGTCGCGACTTATAGCGGGCCGCGGCGTTCTTGTGGATAAAGCCCTTGCTGGCGGCTTTGTCAATAGACGGAACGGCCTGCGCAAATGCCTTCTCGGCAGCATTCCTGTCACCTTCCTCAATCCCCGCTCGTACCTTCTTGATGACGGTTTTCAGGCTGCTCTTTGCCGCGCGGTTACGCAACCGTCGCTTCTGGCTTTGCCTCATGGCCTTCAGTGCTGACTTGATGATCGGCATCGTTGCATCTCCCCTTTACGGCGTGTCGTCTCTACGGGTTACACGAAACTATTTATCGCAACGCTCATTAAAATGGAGTGGGGCTCAGTTGTCAAGGATTTTGTGATGGAGCAGGAACATCGCGGACGGATCGCGCGGGCGGCCGGCGTCGTGAGCGGGGCGACGCTGTTAAGCCGGATTCTTGGCTTTGTTCGCGATCTGATCATCGCCAGGGCGTTCGGCGCCGGAACTGCCACCGATGCCTTCTTTGCGGCTTTTCGCCTCCCGAACATGTTGCGCGAATTGCTGGGGGAGGGGGCCCTCTCGGCGGCGTTTATCCCGGTCTTCACCGAATCGTTCAGAACGCGCGGACGAGAGAGCGCCTGGCGATTGGCCTGGACCGTCTTAACCATGCTGATGCTGTTGCTCCTGGCGGTCTCCAGCGTCGGCATCGTGTTCGCGCCCTGGTTGATCAGACTCATCGCCCCCGGCTTCCACGCCATTCCGTCAAAACTTGATCTGGCCGTCTATCTCACCAGGATGATGTTCCCCTATATCCTGTTCATCGGGGTGGCGGCGCTTTTCATGGCGATTCTGAATTCGCAGGGTCACTTTGCCACCCCGGCGCTGTCGCCCAGCGTGCTCAACATCGCCATGATCGCCTGCGCCTTGTATCTGACGCCCTATGTCGACCCGCCGATCGCGGCGCTGGCCATCGGTGTCCTCATCGGCGGCGTGGGGCAGCTTGTGATGCAAATTCCGGCGATCTGGAGACGGAGCAGGGGCGTGCAATGGGGCATCGACGTCGCCGATCCTGCCGTGGGGAGGATCACACGTCTTATGACGCCGGGGATCGCGGGGCTGGCCATCACGCAGGTCAATGTCTTTATCGGGACCCTGCTCGCCTCGCTGATGGGGGAGGGCGGAATCTCGATCCTGTACTACGCATTTCGACTGATCCAGCTTCCGATCGGTCTGTTCGGTGTGGCGATCGCTACGGCGGCCTTCCCCACGATGGCCAAGCAGGCGGCCAACCGTTCCCTCGGAGAGGTGGCGGCTACGGTGGCCTACGCGATCCGCCTGGTCCTTTTCGTCACCCTGCCGTCGATGGTCGGTCTTATCGTGTTCAGAGTGCAGATCATCCAGCTACTTTTTGAGCGGGGCGCATTTGACCGAACCGTGACCCTCGCGACCGCCGAGGTTGTCCTGTTCTACGCCTTCGGTCTCGGAGCCTATGTGTCGAACCGTATTCTCGTGCCGGCATTCTACTCGCTTCAGGATACGGCCACGCCGGTCAAGATCGGTATGGTGGCCGTTGTCGTCAACATTGTCTCATCACTTCTCCTGATGCGCCCACTAGGGCTTGGGGGGCTGGCGCTGGCGACGGCCCTTTCCTCCTTCGTGAACCTGGGCCTCCTGCTGATCGCTTTGCAAAAGCGCCTGGGGCGACTCAACGGGTTACGTGTCCGCTCACTCGCGCAGATCGCCGGGCCTGCCGCCCTCATGGCTCTGATCGCCTTATCGCTTGTCCACTTCTTCGACCCGCTGACGATTGAACCGGCGCTCCGTCGGGCCGCAGTGCTGGCATTCGAGCTTGCAACCAGTCTTGTCGCATTCCTCGTAGCCGCTGCCTGCCTGGGTTCCGAGGAAATAAAGGGCCTGCTCCGATGGCTGATCAGCCGAAGGCGAACGATCGAAGGGGCGCCCTCCGGGGAAGATTAGCATTGACGGTGACACGGGGATGTGCTAAAAGAATTACTAACTTAAAGAGTGATCGGGCCATAAAGGAGTAGGGGGTAAGGAGAGGTGAGTATGAAATTGACAGGATCGGAGATATTGCTGAGGAGCCTGGTTGAAGAGGGCGTGGATACGGTCTTTGGTATTCCAGGCGGTGTGATCCTGCATACTTACGACGTAATGACCGACGCGCAATTGGCCCCGAAGATTCGGCATATCCTCTGTCGCCACGAACAGGGCGCGACACACGCCGCAGAAGGGTACTATAAGGCCAGCGGCAAGGTAGGGACGGTGATGGTCACCTCCGGGCCAGGAGCCTGCAATACCGTCACAGGCGTGACTGATGCGTTGTTGGATTCTATGGCCATTGTCGTCTTTACCGGTCAGGTGCCGACAACGGCCATGGGCTGCGACGCCTTTCAGGAGGCGGATGTCGTCGGTACGACCCGCACCTGCACCAAGCACAACTTCCTCGCTACCAGGACTGAGGATATCCCCAGAATCGTGAAGGAGGCGTATTACATCGCCCGTTCCGGTCGGCCTGGGCCGGTGCTGGTTGACCTTCCAAAGAACGTGATCATGGGTCGCGCCGAGTATCGCGGCCATCCGCAAGAACTGAATATCCGCGGGTACAAGCCGACAACGCAAGGCCATACCGGCCAGATCAAGCGGGCGGTCGAATTGATGAGAACAGCCAAGCGCCCGCTTATATACGGGGGCGGCGGGATCATTCACGCTGAGGCGTTCGACGAGCTTCGCGAGCTGGTCTCGATGACCCAGATCCCGGTTGTACTGACATTGATGGGGTTGGGTGCGTTCGATACATCCGATCCGCGCTCGCTTGGTATGGTGGGCATGCACGGATCATACTGGTCCAATATGGCAATGATTCATTGCGATCTGATGATCGCTATCGGGTCCCGGTTTAGTGATCGGGTGACCGGAAAGCTGTCCGAATTCGGCAAACAGTGCAAGATTATTCATATCGACATCGACCCGACTTCGATTAGAAAAACAGTGCATGTGGATGTCCCGATTGTGGGCGATGTCAAGCAGGTGCTGGGTGAGCTCAATAAAGCCGTTGGCCAGGTGGAACGACGCTGGGTCGGCGACTTTGAGGAGTGGTACGCGCAGATCGCGGAATGGAAGGCCAAGCACCCGCTGCGATACGGTCCGATGCAGGACGCGATCAAGCCGCAGTATGCGATCGATATGGTCTTTGAGGTCAGTGAGCACATGAACCCGATCGTCGCAACCGGCGTCGGCCAGCACCAGATGTGGACGGCGCAGCGCTATCGAGGCCACAAGCCGCGCCGATGGCTGACATCAGGCGGCCTCGGGACGATGGGCTACGGATTTCCCGCGGCGATGGGCGCCCAGGCGGCTTTTCCCGACGACCTGGTGATCTGCATCGACGGCGACGGCAGCTTCCAGATGACTAATCAGGACCTGATTACTTGCGTGGAGAACAATCTGCCGGTCAAGGTGGTGATCATCAATAACGGCTATCTCGGGATGGTCCGGCAGTGGCAGGAACTGTTTTATAGCCGGCGGTATTCTCAGGTTGACCTGACGAGACAACCGGATTTTGTGAAACTCGCAGAGGCCTATGGCGCGGTCGGTCTGCGCGCTCGGCGGCCTGAGGAAGTCAAGCCGATCCTGGAGCAGGCGTTCGCCACGCCGGGACCGGTCATCGTTGACATGGTGACGGAGCGAGAGGAAAATTGCTTCCCCATGATTCCACCAGGTGGAGCAATCAAGGAAATTATCGACTACGGTGATCCGATTCCGGAGAAGCTGTTTCAGGGGCTACGATGACAGAGCGGGTCAAGGCGATACTCAAAGAGGCGAAGGCGCGTCATATTATCACCCTGCTTGTAGAGAATCACGCGGGCGTCCTTGCGCGCGTCGCCGCGCTGATCGCAGCCAAAGGTTACAACATCGACAGCCTGACCGTCGGCGAGACGATGGATCCGTCTATCTCCAGGATGACCCTCGTTGTGAGGGGGGACGACTCGGTGGTGGAACAGGCGGTAAAACAACTCAACAGGCTCATCGATGTGATCCGTGTCACCGACCTGACCGGTGAAGAGTTTGTCGAGCGGGAGCTTGTGCTCGTGAAGGTGAAGGCCAAGCCGGAGGCAAAGGCTGAGATCCTCCGGATTGCAGATATCTTTCGGGCCAAGGTCGTGGATGTCGCCCCCCTGTCGTATATGCTGGAGCTGACCGGCGCCGAAGACAAGTTAAATGCCTTTATTGAACTGCTCAAGCCGTACGGCATTCAGGAGTTTGCGAGGACCGGTATGACGGTCATGACCAGGGGCAGCAAGGTGTTGAGCAAGCAGGCCGAAGAGATCTTAAAAGGATCGGAGACGAAGAAGGTAGTCGGGCTCGTCGAGTGAGGATGAGAGACAGGGGGGACAGATGGCCAAGCTGTATTACGACCAGGATGCTGATCTGAATCTGCTGGCAGACAAGACCATTGCCATCATGGGGTATGGGAGCCAAGGCCATGCCCATGCGCTAAACTTCAAAGAAAGCGGCCTCAATGTGATCGTCGGCCTCTATCCGGGGAGCAAATCATGGGATAAGGTCAAGTCTGCCGGGCTGAAGGTCGCCACCTGCGAAGAGGCCGCCTACAGCGCAGACGTGATCATGATGCTGCTGCCTGACCAAACACATAGGCAGGTCTACCAGGAATCGATCGAGAAGGCGCTAACGCCCGGTAAGACCTTGATGTTCGCCCATGGCTTCAACATCCACTTTCATCAAATCGTACCCCCGCCGACCGTAGACGTGTCGATGATCGCGCCCAAGGCACCGGGCCATCTGGTGCGCCAGGTCTTTACAGAGGGGGGCGGCGTTCCGGCGCTGGTGGCGGTTCACCAGGACGTATCTGGAAAGGCGAGGGCGATGGCCTTGGCCTATGCGAAAGGGATCGGATGTACGAGGGCGGGCGTGCTCGAGACAACCTTTCGTGAGGAGACAGAGACCGACCTGTTTGGTGAGCAGGCCGTGTTGTGTGGAGGGGCCTCTGCCCTGGTGAAGGCCGGATTTGAGACCCTGGTCAAGGCCGGCTATCAGCCTGAGTTGGCCTACTTTGAATGCATGCACGAGCTGAAGCTGATTGTCGACCTCTTCTATCGGGGCGGGTTAGCGTACATGCGCTATTCGATCAGTGATACGGCAGAATATGGCGACTACAGCCGCGGTCCCCGTATCGTCAATGATCAAGTCAAGGCCGAGATGCGGAAGATCCTCGATGAGATTCAGACCGGCGCATTCGCTCGAGAATGGATCCTCGAAAATCAGGCCGGCAAGCCGAGCTTCCTGGCTATGCGCCAGGCCGAGTCGGAGCATCCGATAGAAACGGTGGGTAAGGAGCTCCGGTCGATGATGACCTGGATCAAAAAGCCGGCGACGGACTAGCTGAAGGCTCGCGTGTCGGCCCTCAGCGGGATCGACAAAACGGCTGAAGGCTGACATCTAACCGTTGCGTGCTGATACACACGATAGGCCCTCGCGCATGACCGAACGGAAGCGAGGGCCTTCGCATTTTACAGGCCACGGCACGCATCAGTCTGCTCGCATGAAGTTGGTTATCGCGACGCGCCTTCAGACATGCCGGCTTGGGAACCGGCAGCTATATATGGGGGGGGACCACCGACACCGATGAAGATCGCTGACCTCTACGGCACAGATCGATTTGGACTCTCCTTCGAGATATTTCCCCCCAAGACCGAGGCCGGGGAGGTTCCGTTGCTGTCCGCCCTCACGGCCCTGAAGGTGTACCGCCCCTCCTTCGTGTCATGCACCTATGGCGCCGCAGGTACGACTCGGGAACAAACCCTGGAGCTGACCGTCAAGATCCGCACGGCATGTGGCGTGACGACAGCCGCTCATAGGACGTGCGTGGGATCAACGGTAGAGGAGATTCGACAGTGGTTAAAGCAGGCGAGCGACCTGGGCATTGAGAATATTGTCGCCTTGCGCGGCGATCCGCCTAAAGGGCAGGCGGAGTTCACCAAGCCCGAGGGCGGGCTGGCGTACGCCAATGAACTGGTCGCGCTGATCCGACAGGAATTCCCCCACTTCAGCATAGCCGTTGCCGGCTATCCCGAAACCCATCAGGAGGCGCCGAGTCCTGCCGTCGATCTGGCGAATCTGAAGCGGAAGGTCGATGCGGGCGCCGACGCCGTCATCACCCAGCTCTTTTACGACAATCGCGATTTCTTTGATTTTCGCCGTCGTTATACAGAGGCGGGGATGACCACACCGCTGATTCCAGGTATCCTGCCGGTGGTCAACCTGGGCCAGGTTCAGCGCATTACATCGATGTGTGGAGCCAGGATTCCGATCTCGTTTCTGGCCGAGCTGGAGGCGTATCGGGAAGACCCCCATGGGCAGGTAGACGTGGGCGTGCGTTATGCTGTCCGACAATGCCGCGAACTGCTTGATGCAGGTGTCCCCGGTTTACACTTTTATCTCCTCAATAAAGCTGAAGCGACGTCGCGAATTCTGCAGGCGTTGGATCTGCCCAGATGACCGCTATAAGGCAGGGTTTGGGGTATAGGGTAGAGGGTGTGGGGGGGTGGGGCGGCTTCGTACCGTGAGCCGATCCTGATGTACGATTACCTGGAGACCGGTTGAAGAAGGAGGTTGTAATTTCTTGAGTCCTGGGCCGATCATCGTGCTGGTGGGTCCGACTGCATCGGGGAAGTCGTCGTTGGCGCTTACCCTGGCGGAACGCGTAGGGGGCGAAATCGTTGCCGCCGACTCGATGCAGGTGTACCGAGGTCTGGATATCGGGACAGCGAAGCCGACCGCTGACGACCGGTACCGTATCCCCCACCATCTTCTGGACGTGGTCGCGCCTGACCAGCCCTTTACGGCGGTCGATTATGTAAGGTTGGCGTCTGCTGCCATCGTCGACATTCGGACTCGCGGGCGTCTCCCGATTGTGGTAGGAGGAACCGGCCTCTATGTCCGCGCACTCTTCTACGGCCTGTTTGACGGCCCCGGCGAGATTACCGCACTGAGAGAGACACTGAACCAGGAGGCGGCGCGAGCAGGTTCCGCAACCCTATACCGGCGGCTCGAGGCTATTGATCCTGAGGCGGCTGCGGCGATCCATCCCAACGATCTCTTTCGAATCGTGCGGGCGCTTGAGGTTGCCGCGGTGAGTGGCCGTCCCATCTCTTCCCTCAGGGTAGAGGGACGCCGCAACTATAAGCCGGTCCCAGGGCCTGTGTTGACATTCGGCCTGAAGCGGAATCGGCAGGAACTCTACCAACGGATTGAGGCGAGAGTAGAGGCGATGATGGCGCAAGGATTGTTGCGCGAGGTCCAGACTCTGCTCGATCAGGGTTATAGCGGGACACTCAAGCCGTTCCGAGCTATCGGCTACCGTCATATGATCGAATACCTGAAGGGGCAGCGCAGTCTTGACGACTCGATCGCCTCGCTCAAGCGTGATACACGGCGGTACGCTAAACGCCAACTTACCTGGTTCCGTCACCAGGACGAGGTAGAGTGGCAATCCGTGGAAGGTTCGGTCGTCAGCGAGCGTATGCTCCGTTTACTCGCCGAAAGAATCGAGGCGGCATGGTCAAGCACGGTGTAGGGCTGATGCGGGTTGATCCAGTCGGTCCGCTGAAGGGAGAACTCACCCTTCCAGGCGATAAGTCGATCACGCATCGCGCGATCATCCTCGCGTCGCTGGCTGATGGGATTACCGAGATCAGCGGAGCACTGCGCAGTCATGACTGTCGCGACACCGCGAAGGCGTTCAGAGCCATGGGGGTCGCGATTGACGAGTTGAATGATGAACGGCTACAGATTCGGGGGGGCGGACTGCACGGCTTAAAGGAACCCACGGACGTTCTGGATCTCGGAAATTCCGGTACGACGATGAGGCTTCTGGCTGGGGTGCTGGCGGCGCAGCCGTTCTTTTCCGTACTGACAGGCGATCAGTATCTACGCGCGCGACCGATGGCCAGGGTTGTGCTGCCGCTGAAGTCGATGGGGGCCACAATTCTCGGTCGTGACGCCGGTAATCTGCCTCCCTTGGCCATTAAGGGAACGCGCCTGAAAGCGATCGACTATGTGAGCCCGGTTGCCAGCGCCCAGATTAAATCCGCGATCCTCTTGGCGGGTCTCTTGACTGAAGGGGAGACGACTGTCACTGAACCATCCCTCTCACGCGATCACACAGAGCGGATGTTTGACGCGGTGGGCATCCCGATCCACCGTCATGGGTTGCATCTCCGAGTCGATGGCGTCAAGACAATCCCGGCGTTTGAGATCGTTATTCCTGGCGATTTCTCAGCGGCTGCGTTCTTTCTTGTCGCGGCCCTGGTGATTCCGGGTTCGGATCTGACATTGCGGGAGGTGGGCATCAATCCGACACGCACCGGTCTGCTGGAGGCACTGCAGTCAATGGGTGCGGTGATTGAGGTGAGCCGACGTCGTATCGTCTCGGGTGAGCCGGTTGCCGATTTGCATGTCAGGAGTCAGACGCTACACGGGACAGAGGTGGCCGGGGCTCTGATCCCTCGGATGGTTGATGAGATTCCGGTGTTTGCCGTGGCGGCGGCACTCGCAACCGGCACTACAATTATACGGGATGCGGCCGAGCTTCGGGTCAAGGAGGTGGATCGGCTTACTGCAATTGCCAAGGAACTTCATCGGTTTGGCGTTGAGATTGAGCATTGCCCTGATGGGTTGATCATTCACGGACGCTCGGCGCTTTCCGGCTGTCATTGTGACAGTTGGGGGGATCACCGGATGGCGATGACATTGGCGGTGGCCGGCCTGACTGCCGAAGGAAGCACCACCATTTCCGATCCATCCTGTGTCAGCAGCTCATTCCCGGATTTCTGGACACGGTTAAACGCCGTTATGCCTGGAGCGGCCGTTCCGTTAGAGGGCTGAAGCAACGATGCAGGATACAATGGATAGCGATCAAGCGAGGGGAACGAAGGAGTCTCTCATCGTCGCGATCGACGGACCCGTGGGGGCGGGCAAGAGTACGGCTGCCCGCCTGCTTTCCAGACGGCTGGGATATCGGTATATCGACAGTGGGGCCATGTATCGCGCGCTGTCGTGGAAGGCGCTGCGGGTAGGTCTTGACCTGAATGATGAACAAGCCCTTCGACGACTGGCCGACAACACGTCTATCGTCCTCCAATCTGTCGATGACCGAGAACTGATCTTCGTGGATGGCCAGGATGTCAGTCGACAGATCAGAGAGCGCGAGGTAGAACAGGCGACATCGAGAATCTCAACCCACCCGAGCGTTCGTTGCGTGATGGTGGCGCATCAGCGGCAGATGGCGGCGCAGGGGGGGGTCGTCATGGACGGACGTGATATCGGTACGGTCGTCTTTCCCGATGCCCACGTGAAATTCTTTCTTACGGCTCGACTAGAGGTCCGGGCGACCCGTCGATATCTTGAGACGCAGGCGGCAGGAGCGAGCCGCAAGATAGATCAACTTGCCGAAGACATTCAGTTGCGAGATACAAGAGACATGAGCCGACGCGCCTCACCATTGCGAAAAGCCGAGGAGGCCGTTACGATCGATACCAGCGATCTAGCCGTTTCTCAGGTAGTGGATGTGATGGAGACGGAGGTGAGACGGAAGATAGCGGCTCTAGCAGGCGATATGTGAGCACCCTGAATTTTTACTTGCGTTTCTGGGAGGTAGTTCGATATTATAAACGTTGCGTTTTTAGAGGGCCGTGTTCTCAAAAAGGCGATTACTCGCTACGTCTTCAATACGGCTCGCTTTTTGTGCCTCGGCATCGCAAAGGTCGCGTTTCGTCTTCACATCGAGGGGCAGGAGTTTATTCCTCGTACCGGACCGGTGATCCTGGCGGCGAACCACGTCAGCTATATCGATCCGGTGATCATCGCGATCGCGGTTCGGCGGCCGGTCCGTTTCATGGCCAAGAAGGAGCTGTTCCGTGTTCCGTTATTGGGTTGGCTGATTCGGCAGTTCGGCACTTTTCCTGTCAATCGGGATGGAACCAACCTGCAGGCCTTCAAGCGGGCGACCTCTTTGCTGGAAGCGGGAGAGATCGTCGCAATCTTTCCTGAAGGGACGCGCGGAGACGGCATTCGCTTGCGGCCCGCTAAACCAGGGATCGGATTGATGGCGGCCCGGACCGGCGCACCGGTCATTCCAGTGTTTCACAAGGGAACGGAGAAGGTATTTCCCCGAGGCGCCTGGCTTCCCAGACCGTATCGAATTGCGATAAAATTCGGGATGCCATACCGGTTTACCGGAGAACAGGCGAGCACAAGACAGGATCAGGTCGCCATATTCGGTCGAACAATCATGGAGAAAATTGCCGCGCTTAATGCCTCGTCAGATTACGGTGTTCAATTGAAAGATGATCTGACTTACGCAACAGGAGAGGCTATGCTGATAAAGAAACGAGGTATCAATGAGCCCACATAAAGAGGGTGGGTATTTTATCAAAAGGAGGAATTAAAGGGTATGATGTCTGAGACGGACAAGTTGGAAGAGGCTGTTGACACACCGACGGAGGCGCCCGATCTCGAGCTTTCCGCTCACGAGGAATCCCAGGATCTGGTTGAACTCTATGCGCAGAGCCTGCGGGAAATCACCGAGGGGGAGATCGTCAGGGGAACTGTGCTGGAGATCAGGAACGAAATGGTCCTGATCGATATCGGCTACAAGTCTGAGGGAGCCATACCAATCAAGGAGTTCCTGACGCCCTCCGGAGAAATCACGGTTAAGGTCGGCGATGCAGTCGATGTGTACCTGGAGCAGAAAGAAGATAGCGACGGCCTCATTGTCCTCTCGAGAGAGAAGGCGGAAAAGACCAAGATCTGGGAAGAAATCCGGCGAGCCTATGAGAACGGCGAGGTCATCACGGGCATGATCCTCGGACGCACCAAAGGTGGTCTGACCGTAGATATTGGCGTGCGAGCCTTTCTGCCAGGTTCCCAGGTTGATCTACGGCCGGTCCGCGATCTTGATAAGTTGATCGGGAAGAGCTTCCCGATGAAGGTGATAAAGCTGAACCAGCGTCGAGGCAACATTGTGCTCTCCCGGCGGGAATTACTTGAGGATGAGCGCAAGACGCTTAAAGAAAGGACCTTGCAATCGTTGGAAGAGGGGAAGGTTATACGGGGCAAGGTCAAGAATATTACGGAGTACGGCGCATTCATCGACCTCGGCGGGCTGGACGGGCTGCTGCATATCACCGATATGTCGTGGGGCCGCGTCGGTCATCCCTCTGAGCTTTTTACTGTAGGGGAGGAAATCGAGGTCGTTGTTCTGAAGTTTGACCGAGCTGCAGAACGGGTATCCTTGGGCCATAAGCAGCGCTTGAAGGACCCGTGGGAGAATGTCGAGCAGCAGTTTCCTGTGGGCTCCCGTGTGAGCGGCAAGGTGATAAGTCTCACTGACTATGGCGCATTTGTTGAGCTTGCCGAGGGAATTGAGGGATTGGTTCATATCTCGGAGATGTCCTGGACGCAGCGAGTAAAACATCCATCGAAGGTCGTTTCGATCGGGGACACGATAGAGGTTGTGGTCCTGGATGTCGATAAGGCGAATAAGCGGATTTCGCTGGGACTGCGCCAGATTGAACCCAACCCGTGGTTGTCGATCGAGGAAAGCTACCCGGTCGGGACGCGTGTGGAAGGCACCGTGAGGAACCTTACCGACTTTGGCGCGTTCGTCGAGCTGAACGATGGGATCGATGGGTTGATCCACGTATCCGATATGTCCTGGACAAAGCGGGTCCGCCATCCATCCGAGATCCTGAAGCGTGGGGATAAAGTGGAGGCGGTGGTTCTACACACCGATAAGGCCAATCGGCGAATCTCTCTCGGTCTCAAGCAGAGCCAACCTGACCCATGGCAATCTACGGTGCTTGATAAGTACCGCGTCGGGATGGACGTCAAGGCCAAGGTGGTTCGTCTTACCGATTTCGGGGCCTTCGTAGAATTGGAGGACGGAGTAGAAGGGCTGCTCCACATTTCTGAGCTGAGCCATGAACGGGTTGCGAAGCCTGAAGATGTCGTCTCCATCGACCAGGAGCTCTGGCTCAAGATCATTAAGCTTGACGCCAACGAGCGGAAGCTCGGGCTGAGTCTTCGCGCCTATCTGGACGATCAGGGCGCATCGAGCGAGTCAACTGACCAGAAGAGCTCCGCCGATCGGCCTTCGGATGATCGTCAGGAAGAGGGCAGCGAAGTCCAGTAGAGGTGAGCGGGGTCATGAGGCGAACGTGGCTGATCGTCAGCTTGGCGGTATTCGCGAGCCTGCTGTTTCTGTTCAGCTTGGCCTTTTCGTTCGGCAGATGGGAGCGATTGGGCGGAAGCAAGGTTGCGCTGATCACAGTTGAAGGCGTGATCCTGGATTCCAAGGAGGTCATCGCGCAGCTTGAAAAATACAGAACCAATCCGACGGTTAAAGCGATAGTTCTGAGAATCAATAGTCCTGGGGGAGGAGTGGCTCCCTCTCAAGAGATCTATGAAGAGATTCTTAAGACCCGTCAGACCAATAAGAAACCCATAGTCACCTCCATGGGGAGCGTGGCAGCCTCAGGCGGCTACTACATCGCGGCTGCTACGGATCTCATCATAGCGAATCCAGGCACTATTACCGGCAGCATCGGGGTACTGCTTCAAGTCCCTAATATCTCCGGCCTGATGCAGAAGATCGGTGTTAAGTCGGTAGTCGTGAAGAGTGGCCGGCACAAGGATCTCGCATCCCCAACGCGTGACATGACGGAGTCAGAGCGTCAGATCCTACAGGGTATGCTCGACGACGTTCACGGCCAGTTCATTGATGTTGTAGCTAAAGACAGGCAACTCGATCGCGAAAAGGTCGAGGCCATAGCGGACGGGCGAATTTTTAGCGGGCGAGAGGCGCAGTCGATCGGCTTGGTGGATCAACTTGGTAACCTTCAGGACGCCATTGAGCGGGCAGGCACGTTAGCAGGGATACGTGGTAAACCGACGGTCATTGAGGAGCGAAAGCGGGGCCTGTTTCTCATGGACTTGCTGCGTGGCAGCCTGAGTCTGGTCAATATGGAATTACCGATCTACCCGTCATCAACACTCTCGGTAAACTATCTTCTGTGGTAATAGACGCAACCCTACATACCGGGCTGACGAAGATCCCACATACGGAGGAGTTGCCAGCATGACAAAGGCCGACCTGGTAGAATTGGTAGCCGCCCAAGTGTGTCTGACCAAGAAAGATACTGAAGTCGTTATTGATACTATCCTCGACAGCATTGCGAACGCCCTCGCGTCACCGGACGACGGCAAGGTGGAACTTCGGGGCTTTGGAAGCTTCCGTACCAGGCAACGCCGCGCCCGACAGGGAAGAAATCCACAGAGTGGTCAAGCCGTTCAGGTTCCCTCGAAGCGGATCCCCTTCTTTAAACCCGGGAAGGAACTGAGACAGCTCATCGATAGCTAGATATCATAAAGCCCTTGCGGAACCAATGGCGGGGTGTTAGATTCAATGGGGACAACACAGGATATCCATGCAACGCCATACCGGGCAGATAGAGGTCCCTTGCGTGTGGGAATAAACGCGTAGTGGAAACGTTATGGGCACCCTGGAGAATGGCTTTCGTGGAACAGGTTACACCTGTGGGTTACTGCCTGTTTTGCGAAACCGGCGGCAGCGGGCAGGATGAAAAGTCTCTCATTCTTTATCGAGGTAGATTCGTATTCATCCAGATGAATCTGTACCCATATAATCCCGGACATATCATGATCGCGCCATATCGACACGTTGCAGGCTTGTGGGAGTTGTCTCCCGACGAGCAACATGAGCTCATTCAAGAGGCTGCCAGGAGTACGTTGCTTCTCCGGGAGACGATGAATGCTGATGGGTTCAACTTGGGCATAAATCAAGGTAAGGCCGCGGGAGCGGGCGTTGAGTACCATCTTCACTTCCATATTGTTCCGCGCTGGAACGGAGATACCAATTTTATGCCCGTCGTTGCAGACACGAAGGTCATCCCCGAAGACCTGACTGGCACCTATCGCAAACTCGCTCCCGTCTTCTCGAAGACCTCACGCTAAGGAGAGGCTGATGCTCATCAAGATGACAGTACGCGGCATTGCGCTGGATCCGATTACCAATATGCCGATTGTGATCTTGAAGGATCCGGATGAGCGTCGGGCGCTGCCGATCTGGGTCGGCATCTTTGAGGCCAACGCAATCGCATTGGAGCTGGAAAAGGTTTCCACGCCGCGGCCGATGACCCACGACCTCCTCAAAAATATCTTAGACGGCCTCGGCATCACCGTACAGCAGATTACAGTCAACGATCTCAAAGAGAATACGTTCTATGCCACCATCGATCTGAACCACAACGGGAGCGTCGTCAAGATCGACTCTCGACCCAGCGATGCCATCGCATTGGCGCTCCGCACGAACGCGCCGATTTTCGTCGCCGAAAACGTCGTCGCACAGGCAAAAAATATCGAGGTCTCAGAGGAGAAGGAAGAGACGGACAAATGGAAAGAGTGGCTCGAGAATCTTAAGCCGGAAGATTTCGGCAAATACAAAATGTAAGGTACATACCGCAGGTTGTTGGTGCCCCCCCGCGAGAATAACTCTCCACACCGTAAGAATCCCAGTTCAGCCCTGTTTTCCTACAAGCCAGAAGAACGCGACCCTCGCACGAGCATTCTTCAAGCGAGATCTTATAGTTAACATAATCTCTCTTATACGACGTTGTATCTACTGATTGCAGATAAGCGCGATCCATCATTGTGCGCCACGCGACCAGAGTGCCGGATTGCTTCGCTGCGCTCGCTATGAGACGCCGGAAGGACGAAGGATCTTCGGGTCCAGGTAAACGGACGGGAGGTGGGTTCTTATCGTGAGGTTGGGCCGGACTTGTATAATTCGGCCTGCGACCGCTGTGCCCAGCCGGTATTCGGATAGGTTGCGACGATCTTTTCGTGCAATGCCCTGGCTTCTGTCACCCGATTCATCCCATGATACGCGGCGGCCAGGTGCAGTTGTGCTTCAGGCAGTAAAGGCTCTTGATGAAATTGTTCAACCAGCCGGGTGTAGATCTCGACAGCCTTCTCATAATTGCGCTCCGCCAGATACGTATCTCCAAGTCCGAGTCCGGCTGAAAAGGCGATCTGACCTTTCGGATTTTTTTCGAGGTAGGCCGTGTACGCCTTTCGCGCCTCATCGTAGCTGCCCAGTGTATAGTAATGCATACCGAGACGAAGTGTAGCCTCTGCCGCGGCGGCGCTCTTAGCGTATCGATGGGTGACTTCCTGCAGGAGACGAATCCCCTCCTCCTGTTTGGCCGCCTCCAAGCCGCCTTCAAGCTGACTGACTGCCTTACGCAGGAGGGTCGCAGAATCCGTTTCCTTCCCACCGCTCCATGCGAGATACCCGGCGATCAGGACAGAGACGGCCAATAGTCCGATAGCCGCGGCAACAGCCCACTTCCACCTATCGGTAACGAAAGTAACGAACCCCATCGCACGGTCCGTTACGGAACGGCGTGGATCGCGCGCCAATCTGGATTGTTTGTACGAAGCCGCATCATGACGTGTGTACACTCCCTATGAAACTATGGGGCGCTGGTGCGCCCGACAGGACTTGAACCTGCGACACAGGGTTTAGGAAACCCTTGCTCTATCCATCTGAGCTACGGGCGCCCGGTTGTCCGGCTACCACCTATTGCGCGCAAGACCCTAGAAATCAAAACTGGATTAATGAGAAGACTTCTCGGTCTCCGAATCGTTCTCTTCCTCGTAAGGCCAGCAACTCCACCAGAAAGGCTACACCAACGACATGACCACCGAGACGCGTGATCAGATCGATGGCTGCGCTCATCGTCCCACCGGTGGCGAGCAAATCATCCGCCATCAAAATCCTCTGACTCGGCAGTATGGCATCCTGATGTATCTCGAGCGTATCGGCGCCATACTCTAATGCATAGGTTGTACGGTGGGTCTTATACGGCAGCTTTCCGGGCTTTCGGATCAACGTCGTACCCGCCTGAAGTCTATACGCCAATGCGGCAGCGACAATAAAGCCCCTCGCCTCTACTCCGACCACCAGGTCGATGTGGCGATCTTGAAAACGCTCCGCAATCTGGTCGATCGCCGCACGAAAGGCCTTGCCATCCGCCAGTAACGGCGTAATGTCTTTGAATACGATTCCTTTTTTAGGAAAATCCGGGATATCTCGAATTTTCTGTTTCAGCAATTCAGGGGACATCAGCGCTATTCCTCTATGAGGCTTCTATATTGCGCGGCTAAGAAATACGCCTGCGTGGCCTGCCGTTCTATCGAGCGACGATCGGCCTCTCGCATCACCGACTGCAGATACCAAACAAGAGGTTCAAGCATGAACGCAGTAAGGTGGTCGGGGCGATTGGATTTGAACCAACGACCCCTTGCTCCCGAAGCAAGTGCGCTGCCAGACTGCGCTACGCCCCGACATTACTCGTCCCACCCCTGCCGGCCGATCAACTTTACGAACGTGCAAGATCTCAGATCAGTCCAGTGTATGGATGGGCCTCTCTTCGTACCTTTTTTGAGAATCTGATTCGACGGCTGACCGACAGGCAGCACCAAGCGGCCATTGTCAACGAGTTGCTCGGTCAGAGACATCGGTATATTGGGAGCGCCAGCGCCGACGATAATGGCATCAAAAGGCGCCCTGTCCTTCCAACCAACAGATCCGTCCCCAACCCGAATCCACACCTGATAGTATCCGAGCGACTCAAGTCGTTGTCGCGCGCGACTCGCGAGCGCTTTGTGCCGCTCGATCGAATACACCTTCGCGCCCAGTTCCGCCAGAATCGCTGTCTGATATCCCGAACCGGTCCCGATCTCCAACACCCGCTGATGCGCGCCCAGATCGAGCAGCTCTGTCATCAGCGCAACCATAAAGGGTTGCGATATCGTTTGTTTCTCGCCGATCGGCAAGGAATAATCGCCGTAGGCGCGCCCCCAGAATGCCTCCTCCACAAAGAGGTGCCTCTGGACCTTTGCCATTGCCTGCAGAACCCTGGGGTGGGTAATCCCGCGTCTCACCAGCTGCTCGGCTATCATTCGCTGCCGGGCAACCGTATAATCCATTATCGAGTCACAAACCTGTTTCGCGCGTAGGTTGACGGCGACGTCACGCCGTCGCGCGGCGTCGCCACGCTGTAGATGATACGCGCTCCCAAGGGAATGCCCAGCTTCGAAGCTCTTCGACAGCGCTCCAGTTGGTCAGATCCAGGTGAAGCGGCGTAATCGAAATTGATCCTGCCGTCACCGCAGCATGGTCGCTCTCTTCCAACGGCTCCCATGTTGGTTCCTTCCCACCGATCCAGTAATACGCTTTACCGCGAGGATCGACCTTTCGCACGATAATATCACCGTAGCGCCGCCTTCCCTGTTGCGTGATGGCTACCCCTTTTATCGCTGAAGGGGAACAATTGGGGACGTTCACGTTCAGCATCGTATTGGACGGCAGCCCGTTCTTTGCGATCTGCTTCGCTACCATCACCGCGGCCAGCCTCGCAGCGTTAAAGTTGATCCGACGACGCGCGACGACGGACAGGGCGAACGCCGGGAATCCCAGTAGTGTGGCTTCAAACGCGGCCGACACGGTCCCGGAGTAGGTCACATCATCACCCATATTTCCGCCGACATTAATCCCTGAGGCGACCAAATCGAACTTGCGGTCGATCATGCCCATTAACGCCAGCGCAACGCAATCGGTCGGCGTGCCGTCAACCGTGAACCAAGTCGGCGCAACCTTCGTGATGCGCAGCGGCCTGTTCAGTGTAAGCGAGTGTCCGGAGGCGCTGCGTTCACGATCAGGTGCGACGACCCACACCTTACCGAGCTCGGACAGGGCATCCGCAAGCACCCGAAGCCCCGGCGCATGAATACCGTCATCATTGGAGATCAGTATATTCATTCTAAACAGAAAAAAAGCAGATACGCGCTCTGCCCTTCGGCGGCCTCGTCGTAGAAGCTGTGTTGGTCGGGGCGATTGGATTTGAACCAACGACCCCTGGCCCCCCATGCCAGTGCGCTACCAGGCTGCGCCACGCCCCGAGGATGCCGGGTCTTCACGTCAGGGGGAATGTCTACGCAACAATGAAGAGATATGCTTCAATTCTTCCTTCACGAGCCGGACAGAATCCGAGACGGTCGACGGATACGGTTCCTGCTCTGCCGCCAGTTGTCGTTTGGCACCCGCTATAGTGAACCGCTTCTGGTAGAGCAACTCCTTGATGCGCAGTACAGCTACCACATCGTTACGCCGATACAGGCGCTGACCGCTCGCGCTTTTGGTGGGCCGCAGTGTCGCAAACTGCGTCTCCCAGTAGCGGAGGATGTAAGGCAGAACGCCGGTGAGCTCAGCCACCTCTCCGATCTTAAAATACAACTTATCGGGGATCTCGGGACCGCCGTCAAGACCCGGGAGAAGCCTTTGTAACGATCGAGGTTTCGTTCTCGCCAACCTCGTCCGTGCACTCGGCACGCTCGCCCCTCTTCTACCGATTTACAAATTACCCGCCGAGATCATTGATGGCCTGATGTAACGCTTTACCAGGCTTGAACTTCAGTACCTTACGAGCCGTGATTGTGATCGGGTCACCGGTCTGAGGATTGCGTCCTTTTCTGGCTCGCTTGGCTCTGACCTGAAAAGAGCCAAAGCCCACAAGCTGGATCTTCTCCCCTTTCTTTAGCGCATTCTTCACAATCTCGAGGGTTGCCTCCACTGCTTCCATCGCCTGTTTCTTGGCGAGGCCCTTTTCAGCCACGATCGAAGCTATGTCAGCCTTGGTCATCGTTTTCCTTCCCTCTCGTGAGTAAGACCCATTCTCTGTCCGAATTCTGCTGTCCCCGCACGACCTGTCGCTTCAGATCAGCGCACCTGTTTACCCATGCCAGCGATAACCAATATGATAGAGAGGGGAGGCAAGGTTGTCAAATCCTTTTTCCGACGCGTGTTACGATGCGACATTGTTCCCATCCTGAGAGTCATCGGGGAGAAGACGAAGCGAGTCGGCGGCGGACTGAGGCGCAGAGGCACGATAGGCGTAGCTCAGGGTTCGTCCCATCACCGCCGCGTAGACCAGGCCTCCCAGCGCGAGTATCAGGGCGCCAGGTTGAGCGATCGCCGCTTGGGCAGTGATCAGGCCGGCGGCCAGCGTCAGGACGCCGATATTCAACGAGACGAACACAAACGGCCGCCAGCGTAACAGGGAAAACCCGGTGATCGGCAGCGTCGACCAGCCTCTGCGCTCACGCACCCCGACGACGATACCAGGAAAGAGCTTAAAGGACATCCCGACGATGAGGTTCGTCACCCACCCGAGCAACCCCAGCACCCCGTACGCTCCCGCAATCCTGTTGCCGAGGGCGCTGTCCGGATCAATCCACAGTAACGAGAATCCGAGCCCAACGGCGAGCAGCAAAGAGACCATGCCGGCCATCGCGTGTCGCATTGTCCAGTCGATCGGTGTCCGCCGGTTGCGCACAAGCGTAGAGAGCACCCCGACATAGATCAACAGGGCCAACATGATCACCACGCTCCAGACGGAGACTCCTGGAATCCAACCCAGGAGCGACATGGCCAAGCCGGCGACACCGACGGCGAGGCCATAGAGTTGCCAGACCGCCAGACGCGGCAGCGTCAGCTCCGACAGGAGAAACGCCGGCGCCATTCGGTAGGAGATTGAACAGATGGTCAGGCTCACCCATCCGAGCGCCGCCAGATGCGCATGACTGGCCAGATTGGTGATGACATTGCCGGGAAGAAACCCGCGAGACTTGTCAAACGCAAGGAGAAAACCGAGCGTAGCCGCGAGCAATAGAAATACGATCGACATGCACATGCCGGTTTCCGGCGCGCTCCGGTGCCAGGCGGGACCAAGGCAGTACAGCATATTCATCGCGAAGAACACCACGCTGAGCACAATGACGGCCGCCGCCATCCAGGTGGGCGGCCACACTCCAATCAGCATGTGCGTCATGAGACCTGTCGCGCTGAAGATGTAGAGCCCGAACTGCCAGCGCGCCAGTCTCGGGAAGCGCAAGGGTCGTTTGGTCATAGCCGGCACCAGCCGATACATCACCCCCATGATCGCAGAGCTGATCCATCCAAGCGTAAAGGTGTGGGTCGTCGCCAGGATCCGCGGATGATAGAAAAACTCCATCAGATCACCTATCACCCACGGAACCGCGGCAACACCAAGGCCGAAGAGGGCGACGGCAGAGATAAAGAAATGGATCGGCAGCCGTGCCGTTCGGATCAGTTCGCGGGACGAAGCGCTCTGCGCGGTCGGTTCGGCCTCAGGCTCCTGCGTCACGCGCCCGCTTGTCTCCGGATCAAGATCGATTCGCAACCGTTCAGATCGGTGCAGGCTCATGTGGTATCCCGCGTGTGATCTCAACCGGCTTTCCCCGCACTATCCATCACCAAGACGGTCCGTTTCCCCACTACACCGGATACGGCCATGTTCCCCAGAAAAAGCAGTACGGCGACCACATTCAGCAGGCCGCCTCCCAGCCTTCCCGGCCACCACGCCGTGACATCCCCCGCCACTCGCAGCACAAGCGACAGGTGCAGTAAGATAAGATGGCTGTAGAACGCCGGACGAAACGGCAACGCGATTTCCAGCACAGATGGAAAGATGATCGGGGCGTGCCCGATAATCATCGAGAACACAAAACCGACAAATATGGCGTGCAGCGTCGCATCATAGCCATCCGGTCCGCTATGCTGGTGGATCGCATGTATGCTCGCATCGTGGTGCAATCCGAACGCCACCCCTCCAAAACCTAACGTCAGCAGTCCCGCCACCGCCAGCCACACATAACCTGAGAGGAGGCTGAGCGCCACGAATCGGTGCAATCCGGTTTTCTGCACCGAGTATCGGGCCATATCGTGGCGCAGCAGCCACACGCTCAGCGACACCAGGCCCACTCCGCTTACGCGCGCCCCAATGTCGAATGTCAGCCCGACCGGAATAAGTCCAGCCGCAAAAAGCGCCGCCGCAGCCAGAAACGATAGCCGATGTCGCTGCGCGAGCGGGAGAAAGCGGCTCAGTTCCAATCGTTCTCCCGCAATCGTCAGGATCAGGAACGCGGCCCACCAGCTTACCACACCGGTGATCGACCACCCGCTCAGCCAAAGGCTATTGCCGACCAGCCACGCAAGCGCCCCGAGCCCCATCGTGACCGTAAATAGGGCGGGTTGTTCGCGAATGAGATAGGCGAACGTGATCACCAACATCAGGCTGCCAAGGGTCATCAGCGCGGGGCCCACGATACCGGGGATTCCGACTATCAGGATAACCGCGCCTATCCCGGTGGCCAGCGGCCCGAAAGCCGGCCACCACTTCCTGATCGCGACGGCTCGCTCCAGCGCGATGAGCGTTCCCAGGAATCCCGACACCATCAGGGGACCGTGTACGGCGGGCAAAGTCGCAGGAACGGCCGACCAGTCCCATCCCAGGCGGTAGAGTCCGCCCAAGAGCGCCGCGAGCAGCGCGAACATGCCTGACGCCATCAGCGGAAATCTGAACGCGCGTCGCAACGCCCCAGGCGGGCTTTGTGATGCTCGCTCGGAAATTGTCTGTTCCGGCTGTTTCGCCGCTCGCGTCGTCAGAATCGCACCAAGGCTCAGGATAAAGAGCGACGTCATCGTCAGGGCCGAAAGAACACACCACACACAGATCGACTCGATGACCGCAACCTGCAGATAGATCAGCCACGCCGATACCGCGGCGCCGATTCCACCGACCGCAGCGATGATCTCCAGCGGACGTCGACTGTCGAGGATGACCGCTGCAACCGAGAGGACAAGCAACACCAGATACGCGCCGACACCGAACACCGCAATGGGGATTCCCCAGACCTTAGAGTATTCCCCCTGGTTGACGACGTCGCATCCTCCGGTAGGACAGAAGCCAGACGTCTCCGCGAGATGCCCCCAGAGCAAGTAGCCCGAGTCGGCCAGACCGAGCACGGCGAGTACAGGGAGCGCCATCAGCCACCGCCACGTGCGGCGGCCGGCGGCGGCCTCAGTAAACCTCAATGGGAACATGGGTGCGCTTTTGCGCATACTCCGCAATCGACTCGAGCACCTCCCTGGCAACCGGCTTCACACCGGAGTCGGCCGGTACGCGGTCGAGCGTATAGATGTGGACGCCGCGCGGATGGATTTCGGCAACTCGATCGGACCACTCCTGGATTGCGAGCGGCGCCGTATTGGCCGCTCTGCCCCACACAAACATCGTTTGCAATATCACCCCGTCAAGGTTCGCCAGCCCCTGAAGCATTGTCATGAAGTCCCACCCTGGAGCCGGCAGATTGATCTGACGCGCGAGGCTCTCCGTTCCGGCATCCAACTTCATCAGTTTGAGATCGACCCCCCGCAGGGCGGCGCGCACCTCCGCGCGATGGACGGTCGAGCTGTTCGAAAGGATGGCCAGTTTGGCGTTCGGCGCGTAGATGTCCCGCAGATCGGAGACGGTCTTGACGATCGCCTGCAACTCCGGATGGAGCGTCGGCTCGCCGTTGCCGGAGAAGGTAATAACGTCGATTGCGACGCGCTCGCGGGACAGTTCTTGCAGCCGCGCCTCTAAGGCCTCCGCTACCTGCTTACCAGAGGGCAGATCCGCAAGCGAGTCGATGCCCGGCCGGATCGGCTGCGTCGTCCACCCGCACTGGCAGTAGCGGCAGTTGAACGAACAGTATTTGACGCCCGTACCGAGCAGATTGACGCCGAGCGACCGGCCGAGCCGTCGGGAAGACAGCGGCCCGTAGATCAGATCCTCTTTGACCAGGCGGCGTCGGCGAGTATCCAGCGTAATCGAGTTCAGGTTGTCACGTCCTTACCGGCGGGGTCCGCCGCATGAAGTGCGGCGACATACGGAAGTCCTCGTCCCTGCCCATACGCATCCAGACCGTAGCCGATCATCCAGGCGTCGGGCACCTCAAAGCCGACGTAGTCGGCGCTGATCGCCACCTGTCGTCGACCCGGCTTATCCAGGAGCACGCAGCTACGCAGCCAGCGTGGGTTTCGGGCGGCCAGGTGCGCGCGGACCATACTGAGCGTATGTCCCGAATCCAGGATGTCATCGACCAGCAGCACCACCCGTCCGTGCAGATCCAATGCACTGTCCTTGTGGATCTGCACCAGACCGCTGGAGGCCACCAGCGGCCCGTAGTGCGAGACCGCCATCAGGTCGACCTCCGGCTCTATCTCCAGACGCGCCAGCGCCCGCACCAAGTCGGCGAGGAAGATGAAGGAGCCGGTCAACAGGCCGATCAACACCGGCGTCGGCTCCGGGAGATCCCGGGCGATCATGCGCGCCAATTCCTGAACCCGTGCCGCAATCGTCGGCTCGTCAAAGAGCATCCGATGAGCTAGCATACGATCTCCCCTTGCAGATACAGGGGGGTGGCTTCTGTAATCGCGACCTGTACCATGCTGCCGTCCACCACCTCGTCGCCTCTAAAATGGACGATCTTATTCTGGCGTGTCCGACCGGTGTGGCGAACAGTGTCTACCTTGGCATCCTCGCGATTCACAAGCACCTCAACAGTTCGGCCGATATAGGCGCGGTTACGCTCAAGCGACGACTGATTGAGCAGCCTTAGCGCGTGCTCTAACCAACGGCCTTTCACCTCCTCAGAGAGCTGGTCCGGCATCCCCTCGGCCTCGGTGTGGGGTCTCGGCGAATATTTGAAGATAAACGCGCCGTCGAAACCGACCTCCTGCATCAGGTCGAGAGTTGCCTGGAAGTCCTCCTCTGTCTCACCGGGGAATCCGACAATAATATCCGTGGTGATGGCAATGTCGGGCGCCTTGGCGCGCAGAAGCGCGACCTTTTCCAGGTACTCCTCTCTATTATAGCCGCGCTTCATTTGATGCAGAATTCGATCGGAGCCAGATTGCACAGGCAGATGGATCTGTTCACACAGACTCGGCAGCTCTGCGATGGCCGCTGCCAGCTCGTCGGTCACATCGCTGGGATGAGGGCTTGTAAATCGAACCCGCATATAATCGCCCACAAGCTGATCGATGTGACGAAGGAGTTCCACAAAGCTGATCGGAGGCGTAAGCTTCCTGCCATAGGAGTTAACGGTCTGTCCCAGTAGCGTAACCTCGCGATACCCCTGGCGCTTCAGTTCGCGTATCTCCTCAATAATCGCCTGAGGGGGTCGGCTGCGCTCGCGGCCCCGCGTGAATGGAACCACGCAAAAGGTACAGAAGCGATCACATCCCTCCATGATGCTGACCCAGGCCCTGATGCCGCTTCGACGCTGAACGGGCGCGTCAACCGGGTAGGAGTAGCCGGCTGCTCTCGCCGTCGCCACTCCTCTCGCCGCCCCGGCCTGAAGCAACGTTGGAATAGCGGTGAGCTGGCCGGGACCGACCACAAAGTCCAGGTATGGAAATCGGTTCAGCAGTGCCTGCCCTTCCTGCTGAGCGACGCACCCACAGATGCCGATCTTCAATCCGGCCCGTTGCCGTTTCAATGCCTGGAAAGACCCGAGACGGCTGTAGACCTTATGCTCGGCCTTCTCGCGGATCGCACAGGTATTAAGAACAATGAGGTCGGCCTCTTCCTCCTGCTCGGTGAGGGTGAATCCTTCGCGGAGCAGCAACCCGGTAATCCGCTCTGAATCAAGGTCGTTGGCCTGACAGCCATAGGTGATCAGTTTCAGCTTGGGCATTGCCACCCTTAACCGCGCAGCGCGCCAAGCGCATGCTCGATCCGGTCCGCTCCAGTCCTGATGCTTTCCATCGACGTGGCATACGAAAGGCGAAGATGCGCGTCGCTTCCGAATTCGCTCCCCGGGACCGATACGACGTGGGCGGTCTGCAACAGGTAGGCCGCCATCTCGGCGGAGTTTCGAACCGGATGCCCATCGCCAACCGAGCCGTAAAAACTGGAGACGTTTGGAAACAGATAGAATGCCCCTTCAGGGTTTGTACATCGGATGCCGGGAATGGCGTTCAGTCGACCCAGGAGATATCTCCGACGCTGTTCGAATTCAATCACCATGGCGCGCAGATCGTCATGTGGACCAAGTAATGCGGCAACGGCGGCCTTTTGCGCAATCGAGGTCGGATTAGACGTCACCTGTCCCTGGATGGTGTTCATCGCCTTAATGATCTCCGCCGGTCCTGCCGCGTACCCGATTCGCCAACCGGTCATGGCATACGCCTTGGAAACGGTATTGACGACCATAGTTCGCCGCCTCACCTCTTCGTCGAGCGACGCGATGCTCGTATGGATATGCCCGTCATAGGTTAAAGACTCGTATGCCTCGTCCGAAATTACCAGCAGGTCCCGCTCCACCGCCAGCGCCGCGATGGCCCGCAACTGGTCCGGCTGGATCATGGCGCCGGTCGGGTTGCAGGGACTATTCAGGAGGATCGCCTTCGTCTTCGGCGTAATGGCCGACTCCAGCGCCGCCCTGGTCAGATGGAATCCATCCTCTTCGCGCGTCTGCACAATCACCGGCCGCGCATCCACGAGGCGGATCTGTTCCGTATAGGTGACCCAGTAAGGGGCCGGAACGATGACCTCATCGCCGGATTCAAACAGCGCCTCCGCGATATTGAACAACGAATGTTTCGACCCGCACGAGACGATGACCTCTGCAGGGCTGTACGAGAGGCCATTGTCGCGTTTGAGCTTAGTGATGATCGCCTGCTTCAACTCGTCGATGCCGCCCGCGGCCGTATATCGTGTAAATCCCTCTCGTATAGCCGTAATGCCCGCATCCTTGATGTGAACCGGCGTCTCAAAATCCGGCTCCCCGAGTCCGAAGTCTACAACATCGATGCCCTGCGCCTTCATCTGCTTGGCGATTGCAGCCATGGCCAGCGTGGCAGAGGGACTGGCATTCCTTGCGCGATTTGACAGATTTATCGCCATCGTGGTTATCTCCGTTCTCCTTTCGGATGTGTGCTCATCCGTTCCTTCAGCATTTGTTCGACCATTGGCGTGACGAACTGGGATACGTCGCCGCCAAGCAGCGCAATCTCCTTCACCAGCCGAGAGCTCAGATAGGAATATCGCTCATGAGGCATCAGAAAGACGGTTTCGATCTCGTCGTTCAGCTTTCGATTCATCAGCGCCATCTGAAATTCGTATTCGAAGTCGGACAGTGCGCGCAGACCGCGAATGACCACGTGCGCACCGCGTCGACGCATATAGTCCACCAGCAGACCGTCAAAGGAGTCGATAGAGACGCCCCGCATACCTCGGACGGCGTTCCGAATGATTCGCTGTCGCTCTGCAAGGCTGAACAGTGGGGCCTTCTCAGGATTCGTGCTCACCGCGATAACAAGCCCGGGAAAAAGGCGGTGGGCCCGCCTGGCGATATCGATATGGCCGAAGGTGAAGGGATCGAACGTCCCGGCGTAGACAGCCAGCGTCGTCACATTGCCTCCCGTCGATATAGTTGAAGAGCTGTATCGCCATGCCGGACCTCGCGAACAAGCGTCAGTCCTGAGGGGACGCGGATCGGGACGACCTTTGTCGATCGCTCCAGGATCGCCGTGCCGGTTGGCGCAAGCAGATCCGTCGCCGCGATGATGCTGATGGCGGTCCCTGCGTCGGCATGCAGGTACGGAGGATCCAGAAAGATCAGATCGAACTGTTGTGATCCGCAGGCCGCCCGGCGCAGGTATCGGAGAACCTCCATTGGAACGACCTCAGCCCGATCACGGAACCCGGACATGTCCAGATTTCGGTACAGCATCGCGAGGGCCGACCGACTGTGCTCAACGAAAACGGCCGCGGCCGCCCCACGACTCAAGGCCTCTATCCCCACTGCGCCGGTCCCAGCGTACAGGTCGAGAAAGCTCCTGCCTTCGATCTGATGCGTCAGCAGATTAAAGAGAACCTCGCGCAGATAGTCCGATGTCGGTCTCGTTTTGCTTCCGCGAGGAGCCAGAAGCCGTCGCCCTCTGGCGAGGCCACCGATTATTCTCATGCGTCGTCTCGAGCAGATGTCTACTTCTGCGCTTGATTTTACTGAGTGCTCTGCGTATAATGATTTTTCGTGACGCGCAATCATTCAATGGCCATCAACTATCGTATCGGAGGTATTGCAATGCCGATCACGCATTCCAGCCAGTGTGAGATATGCGGACGAGGTCCGCGCGTAAGCCGTCAGGTCAGCCATGCGCACAACGTCAGCAAACGCCGCCAGCAGATCAATGTTTCGCGGCATCATGTTGTGATGAATGGCGCTCGCCGCTTCATCGCGCTCTGTACCCGCTGTCTGCGATCCGGGCTCGTCCAGAAGGCCGGCTGAACACGTCCAGCTTCCAGCTCATAGCTGTTAGCTGAAAGCTGTTCTTGTTCAGCCGCGAATACGCTCGACTCCCATCACTCCGTCGATCTGGCGGATGGCCCCCATCGCCGACTGGAGCTGCTTCAGATCGGACACCTCAAGCGTAAAGGTGTTCAACCCCTTCCGGTCCTCTGTCACGCGTATATCGGCCTGAGCAATATTAATCTTGGTTGCAGAGATAGCCGAGCTGATCGCTGCCAGGATGCCGGGCCGATCCCTCCCGATCATCACACGGATTTTGACCTGGTGGGAGGTCTTCGGCGCCGAATCCCAGGAGATCTTGATCTTTCGATCAGGGTCGTACAGAAGTTGGTCGACATTCGAACAATCCGCAGCGTGAACCGAGACACCGCGTCCACGGGTAATGAATCCGACAATCTCATCGCCGGGCAGCGGGCTGCAACACTGCGCAAACCGAATCAGAAAATCGTGCGCCCCCACAAGAGCGACGTCCTCATCCGGATGCTGGCGGACCTTTCGTTCCGGCTTCACCTCTCCGTCATGCGGCAGCTCTTCGGCAGGCAAGAGCTTACTGATTGCCTGGCGCGGGGAGAGCTTGCCGAAACCGACGGTCGCAAAAAAGTCGTCCGGAGTCGCATAGCCGCAGCCGGTGAGCAATTTCGTGACCGCCTCCGGCTTCAGGATCTGGGAGGGACTCTTACCCAGTCGCCGGAGCTCCTTCTCTAACAGGTCCTTCCCGAGGCTGACACTTCGGACCTTCTCTTCATTTTTGATCCACTGCTTGATCCGGCCTCTCGCTCGCGAGGTCTTGACCAGTTTCAGCCAGTCTCGGCTTGGATGGTGCTTGGAATCGGTCAGGATCTCAATGATGTCGCCATGTTGTAGTTCATATCGGAGCGGAACCAGACGGCCATTCGCCCTGGCTCCTGTACATCTAAGGCCGATATCGGTATGGACACCGAAGGCGAAGTCGATGGGACACGCCCCCTTGGGAAAGTTCTTCACATCCCCATTCGGCGTAAATACGTAGACCTCTTCAGGAAACAGATCGACCTTGACTGTTTCCAGGAACTCCCGGCTGTCTTTCAGATCGCGTTGCCATTCCAGGAGCTGACGGATCCAGGCAAACCCTTTGTCGGCCTGGTCAAGGGCCGCCTTCCCCTCCTTATAGACCCAATGGGCCGCAATCCCCTCCTCGGCCGTTTTATGCATCTCGTGAGTTCGAATCTGGATCTCGACCGGTTCACCGACCGGACCGATGACCGTCGTGTGCAACGATTGATACATATTCGACTTCGGCATCGCGATGAAGTCTTTGAATCGACCGGGGATCGGCTTCCACAGTGAGTGGATGACGCCCAGCGATCCGTAGCAGTCCTTGACCGATTCAGTGATGACCCGCACCGCCGTCAGGTCATAAATCTCATCGAATTCCTTGTGTTGATCGCGCATCTTCTTATAAATACTGTAGAAGTGCTTTGGACGACCGATGATCCGGGCCCGGATACCGACCTCAGCTAACTTCTGCTGAAGGATTCCAATCGCCTCGTTAATATCCTTCTCGCGCTCCCGCCGTTTTTTTGCGATCCGTGCGGCCAGATCCTGATACACCTCGCGTTCGAGGTGGCGGAGCGCCAGGTCTTCAAATTCCGCCTTCATCCAGTAGATACCAAGTCGATGGGCGATGGGCGCGTAGATGTCGAGGGTCTCTCGGGCAATCAGTCGACGTTTCTCCTCCCGAAGCGGTTCGAGGGTTCGCATGTTGTGAAGCCGATCAGCCAGCTTGATCAGGATGACCCGAATATCCTTCGACATCGCCAGCACCATTTTTCGAAGGCTTTCGGCCTGATGCTCCAGGCGGCTGCCGAATGGAAGCTTGCTGATCTTTGTCAGGCCGTCGACAAGATCGCCGATCTCATTACCGAAGGCCTGTTTGACCTCATCCAGGGAGGCGTGAGTATCCTCGACCACATCGTGCAGGAGCGCGGCGGCAATGCTCGCCACATCCATCTTGAGGTTCAGCACGATCTCAGCCACGGCTATCGGGTGCGACAGATACGGCTCACCGGAGACCCGCTCCTGGCCCCTGTGTACCCTGGCGGCGAAGTCGTAGGCACGCTGCAGAAGGGCCACATCCGCGTCAGGTGAGGCGGCCCGCACGCGCTCGATAATCGGCTCGATTCCCATAGTTGTCGCGCCTAACGTTATTGCACCAATATGTCTATGTCTCATAGTTGTCGATAACACTTTATTTTTAGCATACTTTGGTACAGTTTCCAAAGGCTTTCGGGAGGGTTCTCTTTGACGGTATGCCCGACTTGCAGATCGTAGCCGGCTAGAGTCCCAGCAGACTCAGGATCTCCTCTTGCCGGACGGGGCCGTGTCTCACAATGACGGGTGGACTTATGGTCACGTCCACGACAGTAGACGGACTCCCGGCGGCCACAGGTCCGCCATCCAGCACGACGTCCACCTGACCTCCCAGTTGGCGCAGTACCTCATCAGCGTCCAAGGGATCTTTGCCTCCGGAACGGTTTGCGCTGGTTCCGGTCACAGGACCGCCGAACTGCCGGATCAGGGTCAGCGCAATCGCCGCATCGGGGACCCTGAGGCCGATCCGATCGGTCCCGGCGGTCAGCAGCGAGCAGATCGTGCCGGGCGCCGGCACGACGAGGGTAAGCGGTCCCGGCCACCAGCGCTCAGCCAGCCGGACGGCCGCCTCAGGCAGTTCACCGACACACCGGATCGCCATCGTAAGATCGGCGACCAACAGTAGGATCGGATTCGTCGGCTTGCGGCCTTTCGCGATAAACACACGCTCAATCGCCGACGGGTTTGAGGCATCGGCGCCGAGGGCGTATAGAGTATCGGTGGGAAACGCCACCAGACCGCCCTGACGAAGCACCGAGACCGCGTGCGCAAACGCAGATGCTGAGGGAGCCTCTGGCGCGACGCAACGCCTCACAGCTTGGCCGTCCGGTCGGTCACCTGTTCGCATCATCGTCAAGATGGCAGCAAACCTTGAACATTGAACATTGCACGTTGAACGTTATTCCCCAAGGTAGGCGCTTCGAATATCACCGTTGGCCAGAAGGTTTTCCGCGTCATCGCTCAGCACGATCCGACCGACCTCCATCACGTACCCTTTCGCCGCAATCCCCAGCGCCATATGCGCGTTTTGCTCGACCAGCAGAATCGTTGTGGATTGGGCATTAATCTCCCGAATCACCTCAAAGATGGTCTCCACCAATTTGGGGGCCAGTCCCAATGAGGGTTCATCCAATAGCAGAAGCCGCGGGCGCCCCATCAGGGCGCGGCCGATGGCCAGCATCTGCTGTTCCCCTCCGGAAAGCGTCCCGCCCGGTTGGGATCGCCGATCTTTGAGAAGCGGGAACAGTTCGAAGACCCGATCCAGGTCGTGATGGATCTCGGCGGCGCCAGCGCGGGTATAGGCGCCCATCTCCAAATTTTCCAGGACGGTCAGCGTGGAAAAGATCCGCCGCCCCTCCGGGACCTGCGAGATGCCGCGCTTGACGATGGCATGGGTTGGAAGGTACGTCAATTCCTCGCCTTCGAAGCTGATCCGTCCGCTGGTCGGTCTCAGGATTCCGGAAATCGCCATCAACGTCGACGATTTCCCGGCGCCGTTGGCACCGATCAAGGTGACGATCTGACCCTGCTGCACCTCAAGGCTGATACCCTTGAGGGCATGGATGGCGCCGTAATGGAGATGCACCTCGTGCAGGTTAAGCATGCAGCGACTCTTTTCCCAGATAAGCGCCGATCACCCTGGAATCCGCCTTGATTGCTGCCGGTGTGCCTTCGGCGATCGTGATCCCGTGATCGAGAACCACGATCCGTTCCGAGATGCCCATCACCAGTTTCATATGGTGCTCAATGAGGAGAACGGTGATGCCGCGGGCGCGAATCGCATAGATCAGGTCCATGAGGGCGTTGGTCTCCTGGGGATTCATTCCGGCCGCCGGCTCATCCAGAAGCAAGAGGGTCGGATCGCTCGCCATCGCCCTCGCGATCTCAAGCCGCCGCTGGTCGCCATAGGGAAGCTGGCTCGCCCACAGATCACCCTTATCCTCGAGACCCACGAACTGAAGCAGTTCATACGCCTTTGCCGCCGACCTCTCTTCTTCGGCAATCACGTTTTTCGGTCTGATCACCGCGCCGATCACCCCGGCCCGCATCCGGCAGTGGCCCCCTACCATCACGTTCTCGATCACCGTCATATCGTGAAACAGCCGGATGTTTTGAAAGGTGCGGCTTATCCCCTTAGCAGCCACGTGGTGCGGCCTCAGACCGACCAGGTTCTGTCCGCGGTAACGGACCTCTCCGGACGTTGGTGCAAAGAGACCTGTGACGGCATTAAAAAAGGTCGTTTTTCCGGCCCCGTTGGGTCCGATCAGACTGACAATCTCCCCCGCCTTCACACTGAGGTCGACCATGTCCAGCGCGCGGAGTCCGCCGAAATCCACCGACAGCTTTCGGGTTTCGAGCAGCATCATGTCCGCGTCGTTCGAGCGCGGTGAGACCGAATCGATCCGCTCTGAGCCCGTCGATCGGGCTATAGACCCGCTTACCGCTGAGGCGCGCAATACCTCTCTGCGCCACAAGGGGACCGCGCGGCGGCGCGCGGTGAGCAGCCCCTTCGGCCGCATGACCATCATCCCGACCATGGCCGCTCCAAAGACCAACATACGGTACAGCGCGAATTGCCGCATCATCTCAGGCAGGATCAGCAGCATCGCCGCCCCAAGGATCACTCCCGGCACGCTGCCCATCCCGCCGAGCACGACCATGCAGAGGACAAGCACCGATTCGAAGAACGTGAAGCTCTCCGGCGAGATGAACGTCATCTTGCTTGCAAAGAAGACGCCCGCGAGTCCCGCCCACGTTGCGCCAAGCCCGAACGCGAGAAGCTTGGTCTTGACCAGGTCGATGCCCATCGCCTCGGCGGCTACCTCGTCATCGCGCATGGCGGTCCAGGCTCGGCCGAGACGCGACTGATTCAGTCGACCGACGGCGAAGATGGTCAGCAGAACGACCGCCAGGATCAGGTAGTAGTAGTGAATCGGGTGGGAAAAGGCAAACCCGAACAGGCTCGGACGCGCGATGCCGATGATCCCGTTGGGCCCGCCCGTCACGCCGTCCCAGTTGTTCAGCACAATCCGGATCATCTCGCCGAATCCCAGCGTGACAATCGCCAGATAGTCTCCCCGCAGACGCAGGGCCGGGAAACCGAGCAGGACGCCGAGGACAGCCGCCAGAACCGCCCCGAGCGGCAGGACCTGCCAGAACGACAAGTCGAGCCGGGTTGCGAGCAGGCCGTACGCATAGGCCCCTACCGCATAAAACGCGATGAAGCCGAGATTCAGCAGCCCCGCCAGGCCCACCACAATGTTGAGCCCGAGCGCCAGCGTCGCATAGATCCCCACCTGGGTCAGCACATCTATATAATACCGGTTCAGACCAAGGGGAATCACCACCGCAGCGGCGAGCGCCGGTACGTATAGCAAGCGGCGATCGATCCGCCGGCTCAGACCACGAACTGTGGCCCCGCCGGCCTCCATCAGGCGTTCCGTCCAGACCGGAGACAGCCGCCGCGATTGAGTTATGAACCACTGCGCCAAGCCGAGCAGCACCACAACGCCGACGACCATGAGTGGACGTTCCAGACCGAAATACGGCGCGTCCAGCTCCATCATGAGCGGCAGCGACAGCAGTCCCAGCCACAGACCGGTCAGGACGATTCTCGCCAGCGGGCGGCGATATAATGGAAGGGAATGCGATAAGGCTCGCATGGTTTCTGCGCTAGGCGCGTTTTGAGGTATTCGCACCCAACAGCCCGTTAGGACGAAAGATCAGTACAAGGATCAGGATGGCAAATGCAAACACATCTTTGTACTCACTGGAGATATAGCCCGCCCCCAGACTCTCAATAAGGCCCAACAGGATTCCTCCCAGCATCGCGCCTGGAATGCTGCCGATCCCCCCGAGCACGGCGGCGGTAAATGCCTTGATGCCGGCGATGTAGCCGATAGAAAAATTGATCAGGCCGTAGTACATCCCAACCATCACGCCGGCTATTGCCGCGAGCGCCGATCCGATAAGGAAGGTCACGCTGATCACCCGGTTCACATCGATGCCGACCAGCTCGGCCATCTGCTTATCCTGGGCGGTGGCCCGCATCGCCTTCCCGATCTTTGTCCGGCGCACCAGCAGGTGAAGTCCGATCATCATCAGGACCGAGGTGGCCATAATGAACATCTGGATCGCACTGATCCTGCCACCCGGCAGGTCGATCCCGCCCTGGATGAACAGCTCAGGGAATCCTTTGTCCCTGGGCCCCTGAGCCAGCATGACGAAATTCTGCAGGAAGATCGAGACCCCCAAGGCGCTGATGAGGGGCGACAGACGCGGGGCTGTACGCAAGGGTCTGTAGGCCAGCCGCTCAATCGTCATGCCGGTGGCGCCGCAAAAGACGATCGCCGCCATCATCATGCACACGAGGGTGACGCCGGAATCCGGGGATGTCAGTTGCAGCGTGGTCAGCAGGCTGAAGGTGATGATGCCGATGTAGGCACCCAGCATATAGATTTCGCCGTGGGCAAAGTTGATCAGCTCGATGATCCCATAGACCATCGTATAACCGAGTGCGATCAGCGCATAGACGCTGCCAAGTGTCAGCCCGTTGACCAACTGTTGAAGCAGCATATCTCCTCAACGCAAAGGGAGGGAAGAGATGGCTCCCTTCCCTCCCTTACGCCACACCGACACTTCTGTGCCTACTGAAGTTCCACAAACTTCCCGTTCTTCACCTCCCAGACGACGTAGGGCGACACCAGCACGTCGCCCTTTTTGTCGAACTGGATCGGTCCGAGAGCGGTTTTCCATTTCGTCGCCCTGATATGCTCCGCGATCTTGACGCTATCGACAGAGTGAGTTGCGGCAATCGCCTCAAAGAGGAGCACCGCAGCCACATAGCTATACACAGTGTAGGCCCCCACGGCGGTCCCAAACTTTTGTTTGTGCCGTTGAATGACCTCCTGGGCTTCCTTGATCTTCGTCTGATCCGGGGTAAAGGTAATAAAGGCGCCCTCGGCAGCCTTGCCGGCAATCTCAATGAACTCTTTGGCCCAGACGCCGTCGCCGCTGATAAAGACCGTCTTCATCCCCAGCTCGCGCATCTGCTTCGTGAGCATGACGGCCTCCGGATAAATACCGCCGTAAAACAGGGCTTCCGGTTGGCGCTGCCTGACCGCCGTGAGAACCGGTCGATAGTCTTTTTCACCCTGTGTGACGCTTCCGTAATAGACCGGCTTAATCCCGGCCTTCTCCAGCGCCTTCACCGTCTCATCGGCCAGCCCCTGTCCGTATGTGGTCTTGTCGTGCAGGACCGCGACCTTCGTCTTCTTCAGTTTCTTTGCAATGAAGTTGGCCGCCACACCGCCCTGCTGGTCATCCCGGCCGCACACCCGGAAGACGTTCCACAGACCGCGCTCGGTGAATTGCGGATTGGTCGACGCGGGTGTAAGCTGCACGACGTTGCCGTCGCGATAGATGTTCGAGGCTGGAATCGAGCAACTGCTGTTGAAGTGCCCGATCACCCCGGCGACCCCTTCATTGACAAACTTGTTGGCGACCGCGACCGCCTGTTTCGGATCGTGTTGGTCGTCACCCCAGACGATCTCGATCTTCTGCCCGAGCAGCCCTCCCTTAGCGTTCCACTCCTCAACGGCGATGATGGCGCCGTTCTTCAGCTCCTGCCCCAAGGCGCCCTGATCGCCGGTCAGCGGCCCGGCTACCCCAACTTTGATCGTCCCGGCCGCATCAGCATTTGCGGTAATAAGCAGGATCAGCGCCAGAGCCTTCCAGAACCACACCCACTGCCGTCCCATCCGCCCCTCCTCGATCGAAGTCGTGGACACCTTCCGCGCGACAGATCCGAATTCCGGCAAACAGTCTACCAATAAGCACTTACCGGCGCAACCGTATTGCTCGCTCTAATAACCGCGCACCCCTTCCCTCTTACCCGTTATTGGTTAGAAAGTCCCCCGTCTGCGTCATTGCGAGGCGAAGCCGAAGCAATCTCACAATATTTCAGAACAACGACGGTGAGATTGCCGCGCTCCCGTTGGTCGCTCGCAATGACGAGCCGGCGAGTGACTTGGCATCGCAACAAACTTTCATCCCCATAGGCGCACGGCCGGCGCATGGGCTATCGCGAGCGACCGACGGGAGCGGATGGCGACAGGCGGGGCGAAGACCAGACGGGACGGAACGCTCAGGCCGGTTTCTCGATCCGTGCCAGTGCCCAGCAGAGATACCGCCGGTACAGGTCAAGGGCCGGGATCTCGCGCCTCGACTCAACCACGAAGCACCTCCAGGTTCTCGCGACGGAATTTGCTCGTGTCTGCGTACAGAAAAAAGGCGCGATCCTGTTCCCGATCAAACAGCCCGTCCGGCGCCTCGAACAGGCAGACTCCCGCGCGAAAGACCTCGAACCGTATCAGCGGCGAGGCAGACGTCGTCAGCACGAGCAGATCCACGGCACGAGGCGCCAGTACCGATTCGAGGGCCGCCAGCCACCGCCCCTCTTCCAGCAGATCAGGCACCGTGCCCGGCATCACCGCCAGATCCAGATCCCGTCCGCCACTCCCCGTCGCGGCCGAGCCGAACAGCACCACCAAACGCCAGCCGAACCGCCGCGCCAACCCGGTGATCGCATCGCGCTGCTCGCTTAGCAGAGGATCCATCGATCAGACCTTCCTCTCTTGCATTGAACGCCGTTCCCAGTCTCCACTCCCCGTCACGCATCTTACCACATCGGAAATGCAAGATTCACAAATTGAAGATTCAAGAGGCAAGACGCCAGAGAGACAACGGGGACCTCATGGTCTTTGTCTTCCATTTTCCATTTTCAATCTTGAACCCCCCGGTCCAATCCCTTCTTCGTCAGGGCATTTCTCCAGACACCTCGTGATCGTGGGTCGTGCTCGTGAAAGTTCCGGTCACGGTCACGTGTCACGAACACGGCTGTTCGGTGCCAATCCCTTCTTCGTCAGGGCGGCCTCCCCCCCTGCGTCATTGCGAGCGCAGCGAAGCAATCTCACCGTCTTTCAGCCCGGCCACGACGGTCAGATTACCGCGCTCCCTTCGGTCGCTCGCAATGACCATGCGGGGGCGTTGGTAACGTTCCTCCTTCATCACCGCCGCGCCTGGAGGGATCAGTGATGCAGTGAAGAAACACCAGCTCTTTTCTTCCCCTCACTCTCTCACTTCCCTGCCCTAGTCCCTCCGGCCCCCGGCCGCCGTTTCAATCCCTTCTTCGTCAGGGCACTTCTTCGAACGTTGTTTTTGACGGTATGGAGGGGGTTGGCAAGACCACGTTTCAATCCCTTCTTCATCAGGGCATTTCTTCG
>CABIKM010000005.1 GCA_902196205.1 Candidatus Methylomirabilis lanthanidiphila
AAAGGGGGGAACGGGGGGATTTCGGGACCGGAGCAAGAGACTTTCGAAGCAATGACGTCCGTTGTTGTGATGCATAACTCATTGTGTCGGGCCAGCATCGTCCGTACCTCTCCACCTACCAACACCCGATCATTACCACGAAAGTCTTCGGGGTCAATGCCTACAAAATCTCCCGCCAGCGTCATTGCGAGGGAGCGTAGCGACCGAAGCAATCTCACCGTTTTTCAGGACAACAACGATGAGATTGCCGCGCTCCCAATGGTCGCTCGCAATGACTGGTACTGCAACCAGTGATAAGGTCGTAAGTCTGTTCCTGGTAGGGTCGCCGTGTATCCCGGCTGCCACGGTCTTGACAAGTGGCCGCAACTGGCGGATATTACACGTGTTTTCCGGAGACATACATGCGAACTGGAATGAGTGAGATAGAGTGCGCAGTAGTCGGAGTAGTTCGGATGAAAATACAAGGAAACGTTGCGGAGACATTTCGGGCGGCGGAGCCGTTTGAGGCGGCCTATCTGAAGCGTTTTGAGTCGGGGGAGCTGCGGCGGAAGGTCGAAGAGGCCGTCGCCTCACTGGGGAAATGCCGGGTCTGTCCCTGGAATTGCGAGATCGATCGTCTGGCGAACCAGGCGAAGGTCTGCAGGACCGGCCGGTATGCGAGGGTGGGGAGCTATTTTCCTCATTTTGGCGAGGAGAGTTGCCTGCGGGGGTGGAACGGAAGCGGCACCATCTTTTTCGCCTGGTGCAACCTCCGCTGCGTCTTCTGCCAGAACTTCGATCTCAGCCAGCAGGGAGCAGGGCGAGAGGTTAGGCCGGACGAACTGGCGCGAATGATGCTGGCGCTTCAGGCGCAAGGCTCGCACCGGTTCGATCTTCAGGATTCGTGGCAGAATTAAGTTAAGGGCCGAATCGCCCGCAGTCGTGCCTGGGCCTTTGCCAGGAGATCTTGGGAGTTCTTGAAGGTCAACCGGCTCATGGCGAGGTCATAGGGAAGCCAGTCAAAGCCGATATGTTCATGGGAGAGGGTGACCTCAGACTGATCTGTTTCCGCAAGGAAGTAGATGACGATCTTGAAGATCCCGACCCCTTTCTGGCGAAAAAAATATCGGAGCGTCTGTTTGTAGCCGTCGATAAAGCTGAGCTCAGAGACCCCGGTCTCCTCCTTCAACTCGCGGGTGGCCGTTTGCTGCGCGTCTTCGCCGGATTCAATATGCCCCTTGGGAAAGTCCCAGTGGCCTGACTCGTAATGGAGCAGCAGGTAGGACGGTTCCGGCGTCCGCCTGAACAGAATTACCCCTGCCGAGATCTCGCGCGGCATATTCCCTCGAGCTCACTCAGTCTAGTTACGCTGTGGCGAATATAGACGGCATGAAATGACTGGCGATTTTCTACTTCCCTCAGGATACCTATTATGCTATATAGTATCATATGAATAACAGGTTGGCTTCATGCCCACCGTTTAAAGTCTACGGCATCAATCTGGTGGTCCGGATGCTTCGGGAACCGCCGGACAGCCTGACCATTCACTGCCCGCGAGGCGCCTCTATTAGATACGGCCAGGTAGTGATGGCCGGTGATGGTTTCGACGAAGGGTCCAATTCCTTCCGAGAGATGCCCCCGCCTGAAGCGATTGTCGCCTTCGAGGAAGCCTCCGAAGGCGTAGAAGGGCACTATTTCTACCGGAACAACGAGGAGTATCGAGTCCTTTCGCTGGATTCGATCATCATCGCCTTCCCCCAACCATAACCTGAAGCCTCTGTGGCTTGACCCCAGTTTGCACACCCTTGAACCGACCACCAACTCTGCCTGCCGTCTATGAAACCGTTATCACGCGGGTATTCCTGCCAGTAACCTCTCAATCTCGACCTTGGTGGGGAGTGATTCTTGTGCGCCGCGTCTAGTGGTGGCTAAGGCACCGGCTGCGTTGGCAAAGCGCACGGCGTCCTCTAATACCTGTATTCGGCTCGTGCCGGAGGTGTCGGCCTGAGGTGTCTCAGCGATGGCCGTGGCGAGCGCGCCATTGAATGCGTCACCGGCAGCGGTTGTATCGATAGCCTCGACCGGGACAGCCGGCAGATGCCGTACGTCAGAGGCGGTACACAACAGCGCACCCTGAGGACCAAGCGTCACGATGACGACGTCAGGACCCCGCAACAGCAGGGCCTTGGCCGCTACTGTTGCGCTGGACAGGTCGGAGACTGCGATCCCCGTCAACGCTTCGATTTCGATTTCGTTCGGTGTCAGCAGATCGACGTACCGGAGCAGATCATCCGGAAGAGGGGTAGCCGGCGCCGGATTCAGGATGGTCGTCATGCCGTGGGATTTGGCGAATTGTAGTGTGTGCTCGACAGTGGCGATCGGAATCTCAAGTTGCACAAGCATGACCGCCCCATGGGCCAGGAAGGACTCGTGCCGCTTAATAACGGCCGGCAGGAGTAACTCGTTACTGCCTGGCGCTACGGCGATCTGATTCCGCCCTTGCCGATCCACGACAATCAGGGCGACGCCCGTCGGGGCCGACGTATCACGGAGCAAGCCGTCGGCAGGCAGTCCCGCTATAGTGAGGTCTCGAGAGATCCGATCGCCGAACGGATCGCGGCCGAGCATGGTGAGGAATCGAACCTCGGCTCCGATCCGACGCGCCGCAACGGCCTGATTCGCTCCCTTGCCGCCGTTCGAGAGCAGCAACCCACCGCCGAGGACGGTCTCTCCCTCTCGCGGCAGTCTGGAGACAGCGACCGTCAGATCAAGGTTGGCGCTACCGACTACGACAACCTGTCTGCTCAGGCGGGCAAGCGGCATATTCGCTCGAGGAAAAGGGCTACAAACCGCCCAGCGTCCACTTCCATACACACCTGGAGGTTCGGCGGCCGCTTCCATTGCCCCCCAACCTGGCGTCTATCGGCAATCGTCATCCCTTGGGCCGGACCCTCGCCCGTCTCTACCTGGACATCGAACGGCCGACGTGTCACCAGTGACGGATCGATCACGGCACCGATGGCGAGCGGATCATGGAGCGGGGTTGCAGCGCGGCCCGTCTGCTCTTTTTCGACGCCAAACAGTCGCTCGGTGGTATCGCGGACGAACTGGGTCACGTGACTGCCGACATGTCGGACCAGGGTGTCGACCAGCTCCGCCGTAAGCAGGACCCGCTGTGTCACATCTAAAGGGACGAGGGTAATCGGCAAGCCGGAGGCGAACACAAGGCTGGCGGCCTCAGGATCGGTGTGCACATTAAACTCTGCCGCGGGTGTCACGTTGCCCGGCGCTTGAATCGCTCCGCCCATGACGATGATCTCTTTGACTTTGGCCATCTCCGCCGGGGCCGTCCGGATTGCCATCGCCAGGTTGGTGAGCGGTCCAATGCAGATCAGGACGATCTCCCCGGGAGCCGCGCCGATCTGTTCGATCATAAGGGCCTGGGCGGATTGGGGCGAGAGGAGTTGTTGCGGTTCGGGGTATCGGAGCATTCCGCCCTCCGCCTTAAAACGGGAGAGATTTCCCAGGCCGTCCTCGCCGTGATAATGCTGAGCGGTGCGCAGCGGCCGTGTCATGGGGTGCGCCGCACCCTTCGCCACCGAGGGTCGTAGATGGGGACCCACCACGTCAAGCAGCAGGCAGGCGTTCCGCGTCGCCTGCGATACCGCGACATTGCCGGCCACGGTTGTGATCGCCTCAACCGATAACTCAGGCGAGGCGAAGGCGAGAATCAACGCCAGCGCATCGTCAATGCCGGGGTCGGTGTCGATAATGATGCGTGTCGGGGGCATCTATTTGGCTCCTTTGCGGTCATTGTAATCGAGTTTGGCCGAATCTGCTACCTTCTTGAGCTGTCCGAGGCCTGTAATCCTGTCCATTTTCCTGTTGACCCTCTGGCGCTCTTTTTGTTAGGGTATAACGCTTCTCGGCAACACGGCTATTCGATCTACAATCTGTGGAGGTTAGGATGTCGGGATCGACTCATCATCACTGGACACGAAGATCCTTCCTCAAGGCTTCTCTCGTTTCCGCCCTTGCACTGGTCGGCAGGCCGGTGTGGGCGCAGGAGCTGACCCCTACGCCGGTTACCGAGGGAAGGCTCACGCTCTATAACACCCACACTCACGAACGACTGGATGTGACATACCGGCAGCCATCCGGCGAGTACGACGCGGAGGCGCTCAACGCCATTGATCAGCTTCTGCGGTGTCACTACACCAATAAGGTTACCAAGATCGATCCTGATGTGATTGAGTTTGTGAGCGCCCTGGACAAACGGTTAGGCGGCGGCAACGAGATTCACGTGATCTCAGGTTTCAGATCGCCCGAATATAATCGACTGTTGCGACGAACGGGAAGACGTGTCGCCCGTCACAGTCTGCATCAGTTTGGGAAAGCGATAGATCTCCGTATTCCCGGGGTCGGCTTGAGGGAAGTTCGAAAAACGGCCCTGGCATTACGGCACGGCGGAGTCGGATACTATCCTCGCAGAGGGTTTGTCCACGTAGATTCCGGGCAGTTCAGGTACTGGTGAGTAGCCGCCATCTGTGGCGTACCAGTATTGTCGTTGTCCTCCTTCTTATCTCTGCGCCCGGTAAATCCTGGGGCTCGAGTTCTCCTCTTTACTCCGGTTGCGCCATTCGATACCCCAGCGACGCCAACGTCGAATGGGAGTGCCGACGGCTGCGTGTCCGCGATACACTGGAGACCCTCTTCGGGAACCGGTGGGCCGATGTAGCTCGGTTCAACCGGATCGACCGACGTCATACCGCTCCCGGTGTCTTTCTCAAGGTCCCCAAGCGTCTTGAGGACGTTCGAGGCTTCACGCCGATGCCCTTGGAGTATCCCTCAGCAGCAGCGGAGGCCAAGGTCATGGTGATCGATCTCACAGAGCAATTTCTCGGGGCCTATGAGCATGGTCGGTTGGTCTTTTCGGCGCCGATCGCCTCAGGCGAGCGGAAGAACGAAACTCCCGCAGGCGAGTTTGTCATTACCGCCGCCCATCGTCATCATCATTCGTCCCGCTTTACCATCGAGAAGACCAAGATCCCATATCCGATGAACTATGCTCTTCGATTCTATACTAGCGCGATGGGCTACGCATATTGGATCCATGGACGCGATATGCCCGGATATCCGGCCTCGCACGGCTGTATTGGACTGTATGACGAACTGATGCAGAAGACATATTACGGACACCCCCGCGAACCGATCCTTGAAGACGCGAGGGTTCTCTACGACTGGGTGTTGGCGCCTCTGCCTGAGGACCGAAAGTACCGAATCCTGGACAATGGGCCGCGAGTGCTGATCGTCGGCCGGGCGCCGGTTCCAATGCGTCATCCGAGCCGGGATGGCTCACGTACCCGACCCATCCCTCGCATTGCTCCCCAAGCGGGACAGCAAGACTCATTCATGTAGGAACCGCCTCCGATGACACAGCGCTGGTTCGTTCGAGGCGATATCGACGGTTTCTTCGGCCTGTTCATCGACAATCTGCTCCAGCTCATGGTGATCGCCGTACTGGGGCCGCTTGTGAGCGGGCTGCCATCCGAGCTGATCACCGGGCGGATCCTCCCCGGTGCGGCGGTATCGATCCTGATCGGCAATCTCCTCTATGCGTGGCAGGCGAGGCGGCTGATGCGGGAGAGCGGCCGAACCGACGTCACCGCCCTGCCGTACGGCATCAATACCCCAAGCCTTCTCGCCTTCCTGTTTCTGATTATGGGGCCGATCTATCAGGAGACCGGCAATTCTACCCTGGCCTGGCAGGCCGGATTGCTGGCCTGCCTGCTCAGCGGCATCATGGAGACGGCGGGGGCCTTTGTCGGGGACTGGATGAGACGCCATACACCACGGGCAGCGTTGCTGTCGGCACTCGCGGGTGTAGCGATCACCTTCATCGCCATGGGGTTCACCTTCCAGATCTTTGCTTCCCCCGCGATCGCACTGCTTCCGATGCTGATTATTCTGATCTCGTATGCCTCCCATGTTCGCCTGCCGCTCGGGATACCCGCCGGGCTGGTCGCCGTCCTTGTCGGTACCGGTCTGGCGTGGGTCCTGCGCGCGTTTGGATTCATATACTTCGAGCCCTCAGTGGAACCTTATCGCCTGGTTCTTTACCCCCCGATTCCAGCCGTGGGAGAGATCCTTGCGGTGCTGCGGGGGCCGATGGGATGGCGGTTCCTCTCGGTTATTGTGCCGATGGGGCTGTTCAACGTAATCGGTTCGCTGCAGAACCTGGAGAGCGCAGAGGCGGCGGGCGATCGTTACCCCACGCGGTCGTCGCTCTTAATCAACGGGATCGGCAGCTTGACGGCTGCCCTGTTTGGCAGCGCTTTTCCGACAACGATCTATATCGGACATCCGGGCTGGAAGGCGATGGGCGCCAGGGCGGGCTACTCGATCCTGAACGGCGCGATCATCGCCGCCCTATGTCTGCTTGGAGGGGTGACCCTGATCCTGCGTTTTATTCCGATCGAGTCTACGCTCGGCATCCTGTTGTGGATCGGGATTATCATGACAGCCCAAGCCTTCCAGGAGGTGCCGAAACGGCATACCCTGGCCGTGGCCTTCGGCCTGGTCCCGTCGCTGGCGGCCTGGGCGCTCACCTTGATCGAGACGAGTGTACAGAAGGCAGGGAAGACGCTGTTTGAGGCGGCGCCGGCCTTTGGGCGAGACCTGCACATTCACGGCATCATCGCACTGAGCCAGGGGTTTCTGCTCAGTTCCATGATCCTTTCAGCGGCTCTGGTAGCGGTGATAGAGCGGGAGTTCCTGAAGGCCGTTGTCTGGACCGTAATCGCCGCAGGACTGTCGATGATCGGCCTGATCCATGCCTTTGAGCTGGTCCCCTCAGGGGTACAGAACAAATTTGGGATCGCCGCGGCGCCCGAGTTCGCCCTGATGTATGGGCTGAGCAGTCTGTTTCTGCTGATGCTGCACCTGAGCAACAGTTGGCGGCGTCGCTAGCGTGTCTCACGCCTCGTTACATCCATTCCGGAGCCGTCATTGTACTCTCGTATCCTAATTTATGTTATTATTAGGTGGTTTGAATTACCCGCCTTACCAAATACCAACTGGACTCTATGGCCAAAGAATAAGGATGTGAGAGAGATCGCCCGGCGCGAGGAGGAGCGACATGGCTGACAGCTTGACCATCATCGACAATCGAACCGATAAGAGGTACGAAGTCCCTATCGAGCACGGGACGATCAAGGCCATGGATCTCCGACAGATTAAGGTCTCAGACGGCGATTTCGGACTGATGAGCTATGACCCGTCGTTTGGCAACACCGCTTGCTGTAAGAGCCAGATCACGTTTATCGACGGCGAAAAGGGGATTTTGCTGCATAGGGGCTATCCCATCGAGCAGCTAGCCGAGAAAAGCACCTTCCTGGAGACCGCATACCTTCTGATCTACGGGGAACTCCCCAGCGGCGAACAGATGGATGATTTCGTCAGTCAGATCACACGTCATACTATGGTCCATGAAAACATTAAGAAGCTAATGGACGGCTTTCACTACGACGCCCACCCGATGGGTATCCTCCTGGGGACGGTTGGCGCCCTCTCGACCTTCTACCCGGATGCCAAGAACATTATGGATCCGGAGGCCCGTCAACGGCAGATCATTCGCCTGATCGCCAAGATGCCGACGCTGGCGGCGTATGCCTACCGGCATAGCCGCGGGCTGCCCTACGCCTATCCGGACAACAGCCTGAGTTTCACCGGCAATTTCCTCAGCATGCTGTTCCGGGTGACAGAGCCGACCTACTATCCGCATCCTGTGTTAGAACGAGCCTTGGATGTGCTATTTGTTCTCCACGCCGACCACGAACAGAACTGCAGCGGCAATGCGATGCGCTCCGTCGGCAGCTCTCATGTCGACCCGTTCTCCGCTGTGGCCGCGGCGATTGCAGCCCTCTACGGTCCCCTGCACGGCGGGGCCAATGAGGCGGTGCTTCGGATGCTGAAGGAGATCGGGTCCGTAGACAAAGTGGCTGCGCATATCAAGAGGGTCAAGACCGGCGAGGTGCGGTTGATGGGATTTGGGCACCGGGTCTACAAGAACTACGATCCCCGGGCTAAAGTCATCAAGCGCCTGGCTGAGGAGGTCTTTGAAGTCACAGGAACAAATCCCTTGCTGGAGGTGGCGCTCGAGCTGGAAAGAATCGCACTCCAGGATGAGTACTTTGTCGCGCGTAAGCTCTATCCAAACATCGATTTTTATACCGGCTTGATCTACGAGGCAATGAAGTTTCCAATGGACATGTTCCCGGTACTCTTTGCCATTCCCCGCACAGCCGGGTGGGTTGCCCAATGGGAGGAGATGCTCCTCGACCCGGAACAGAAGATCGCGCGTCCCAGGCAGATCTATCTTGGTCAACAGCGGCGCGACTATTACCCGATGGCCAAACGACAAAGCCAGTAGCCATTCATCCTGCCGCTGCTACCCTTTCTGCGCTCTGTAAATAGCATGGCCATCATTACCATTTCCAGACAGATCGGAAGCGGCGGCGATGAGATTGCCGTCAGACTGGCCGAAGAGCTTCGGTTCACGCTCGTAGACCACACGTTACTAATCGAGTTGCTGAAAGCGCAGGATCTCTCGCAGTCGGAGGTCGGAGCGGCGGATGAGGAAGAGTTCGGAGAGACGCATACGCACCATGACCAGGATCAGGTATATGCAGAACTCCTGCCTACGTTGATTACGGATCTTGCCACCGAAAAGGACCTGGTGGTGCTGGGTTGTGGGGGTCAATGTATCTTCCGAGGGTTTTCAGGCGCACTGCATGTGCGGGTAGTGGCCGGCGCGAAAGAACGGGTCACACGCCTCGTGGACGAACGTGGCATAGAAGAGCAGTCCGCGATTCGTCTGATCGAGGAGAGTGATGACTCCAGACGGCGCTTCCTCCGGTCTCACTACGGCGAAGATATCGACGCCACTGCTCACTACGATCTGGTCGTGAACACCGAACGCCTGGGCGTTGAGACAGCGACACGCCTTATCCGACTCGCAGCAGAGATGGTAGATCTCATTGGGAAGGGGAGGGACATTGAACGTTGGCTTGGGGTAACTCGTCCGCTCCCTTTCGCTCATCCCAGTGAAGCGGAGTTCGCGAAGGTTTTGGATTTCTACCGGATACGATGGGAGTATGAACCGAGGACATTTCCCATTGCGTGGGATGAGGCGGGTAATGCGACCGAAGCCTTCTCACCAGACTTCTATCTGGTTGACTTCGATCTCTTTATTGAGCTGACCACCCTCAAGCAAAGCCTGGTAACCGTGAAGAATCGAAAGATCAGGCGATTTCGTGAGCTGTATCCGGAGGTCAAGTTGAAGGTATTTTACGGAAGAGACTATCAGAGCTTACTCGCCAAGTACGGTTTTACACAAAGAAGTAGCTCCAAGTGACCCGTTAGCCTCCATGCTTTCCCAGGAACACAACCTTTCAGCTTCTCCTGGGCTACCGGGATCTTTCCATCAGCTTAACCAGCCTGATGTGTTACCCTCGAACCCAGAACTGTCTGAAATACCCCCGGTACTTGGTGGTGGCCTCCAGACCTCTTGGAGCTACTTGAATATAGGGCGAGCTCCAGTTGTTGTCAAGAGACCGCAGATACATTTTCCGTCATTTTTTTGGAGTCCACGATGGACCATAACATGATTCAGGATCTTGCTGAGGTGTTAATATCTGAAGAGGCCATTTCGCACCGCATCAGAGAACTGGGGGCTGAAATTTCACGGGATTATCTCGGTAAAGAGCTTGTCCTGGCCGGCGTGTTAAGGGGAGCCTCTTTTTTTATGGCCGATCTGGCAAGAGCCATATCTATCCCGCTTATTATCGATTTTATTTCTATTTCCAGCTATGGTCCCGCAACCAAAGCCTCCGGTGTTGTCGGTATCAGGAAAGACCTCGATGAAAGTATTGGCGACCGGGACCTCCTTGTCGTAGAAGATATCGTAGATACCGGCCTTACGCTGAGTTACTTGCTGAAGATCTTTCGAGCACGCCAGCCATCCAGTCTGCAGATCTGCACACTCCTGGACCGAAAGGTACGTCGTATTATTGACCTCCCCATCGCCTATCGAGGATTTGAAATTCCCGAGAAGTTTATCGTGGGCTACGGCCTCGATTACCATCAACGCTATCGTAACCTTCCCTGCATTGGTGTCCTGAAGCCCGAGATGATGACCGGCTAAGGGCTTGCGCCCGATTCTCGACATTCTCTTGCGAATATGGTAGAAGAGTCAAGTTCCTTGTTCACTCTCGTTATGCCGGGGTGGTGAAACTGGTAGACGCACGGGACTCAAAATCCCGCGGGCTTCGGTCCATGAGGGTTCGACTCCCTCCCCCGGCACCACGAATACGCCCTGATTACCGACGATATCACCGGCTCGTTTTGCGTTCTCGGGGGGAGCCGTCATGACCACGCGTTCCCTCATTTCCATCGTTATTCCCGTCCGGAACGGCGCCGCACCCATTGCGCGATGCCTGGACTCGATCATGGCCCTCGATTATCCTGCCGGTCAGCGCGAGGTTGTCGTGGTCGACAACGGCTCGACCGATGGAACCGCCGCCACGGCGCGAACCTATCCCGTTACCGTCGTATCGCATCCCCAGGCGGGCGTCGCCCGCGCCAGGAATGCGGGTATCCGCGCCTCGCAGGGGGAGATCGTCGCCTTCATCGACGCCGACTGCGTTGCCGAAAAGGACTGGCTGCGGGAACTGCTGAATGGAGCGGATAACCCGACAGTCGGCTGTTTTGTGGGTCCCATTGCTGCGCTCGACACGAGGCGCCTTGTCGCCCGCTGGGTCAAAGACCGCGAACTGATCAGCCAGGAGCGTCTTTTATCAAGCCATCCGGCGGTGGCGGCTACCGGCAACATCGCGTACCGTAAAGCGGTGTTTGATGCCATTGGCGTGTTCGACGAAGAGATGATCGCTGCGGAGGATGGCGACCTTTTCTGGCGCATGATTCGATCCGATCGGTTTCTCGTGCGATACAATCGGAAGGCGCGCGTCCGCCATGCCCATCCTGATCGCGTTGTCCCCCTGCTCCGCCGTGCGTTCACTGAGGGGCGCGGGCTCGCGCTTTTCAGACTTAAGCACCGCGGTGACCTGAGCCGGCGGCTAACCTCTCTTTCCTGCGCGGCGGCGGGGCTCGCCGAGATCATCGCGGGTACCCTGCTCTGCCCCGGCAGGATAGCAAGGAATCTGCTCCAAAGAAAACCCGCTGCGCAAGGCATTGCCTATCCTCTGCTCGACAAGGCCTATTCCATCTGTCGCAGCAGCGGAGTCTGCTATCAACTCGCTCGTAGAGCGTGCGACTGATGCCATCACGCATTCCAGAATCTTGTCTCCCGGCCGTCAGCGACTGGCCACCCGTTTTTGCGGATCATATTTCGATGGATCTGGCGACAGCCCGGCTGTTTCGTACCCCTGTGGCCGGCATTGGCGAGCGCGCGAGACGGGAGCTGATTGCCATCCGCGATCTCCTGGTTCGGTCATTTCCCGGAGCCGCCATCGTACTGCACGGAAGTTTCTTCGTAGGAGAAGGCGCTGTGCGCCATGAGGCGGGCGAGACCCGGATCCTGAGCGATTACGATTTTTTTGTGGTCAGCCCCAGCTTTATCGCTACGAGTGCCGGCCTGGCCGGCCGTCGACTCGCGGACTCGATGAGCCGTCTCTCCCTGTCGACTCGTCTGGAGATCGGTCTGGTGTGGGAACCCCTGCTGCGCCGAGGCCTGACGACCATCGGCGGCGCGGTGGTCGGAGGGCGGGACCTTAGGCCTCTGCTCACTCGGCTTCCGGCTCCAAGCGCGCACAGCGTCTTGCTGCAGGCGTATCGGGCGCTTTCCGCCGCTCCGCTGTACCCGGAGCGCTACGCCTGGTTGTGCAGCAAGGGTGTGGTGCGGGCCGCGTACGCGCTTCTGCTTGACCGCTGCCGCGGTCTCCCGAGACATGCCTGGATCGGACTGTCCAGCGTCCCGTATGTGAAGGCTGCCATCCTTCCCTATACCAGGTTGCTGGGCGCTGAGACCGTACACGCCGTGGCGCAGGCCTGCGACTTCATCGGAGGCGCAGACGAAGCCGCGCCGCTACGTGCGGACCATGCCCGGTTTGCCGCCCTGGTCGGTCGCCTGGCGGAACAGGTTCCCGCGGGTCCGTCGCGGCTGTTTTTGCTCAAGCATTTTTTCTGGTTATGCCGTGAGCGACGGTTAGGATTCCCCCGTTCGGATGCGGGCGTACTGACACTGAGAGGATTGCGGGCGCTGGCGGACGCATGGTCCCAAGGATTGGTACCCTCCGCCGCATCGAGTGAAACTGCAACAGAGGCCGTGCGCGGCCTCTGTTTTGGCGGAACCGGCGGGCCGGTATCCGACCGGCTTGCCGGCTACGCCCAACTGAGAGATATCCTGTCGAGTCTGGCCGAATTCAAACCGCATGCGCTTTCATTCGGCCCGCCCGCCGTCATCCCATGAGTACGCGCCTTGTCTCTGTTGTTATCCCCTGCCTCAACGTCGCCGGAACTGTATGCCGCCTTGTCGAGTCGCTGCTTGTTCAGGAACTGCCGGAAGGCGTGGCCATGGAAATCATCGCCGTGGACAACGGCAGCTCGGACGGCACATCCGCCCTTCTCGCGGCCCTGCCGGTGCTCCGCATACACGAACCGCGCCGCGGCCCTGCCGCCGCGCGGAACGCCGGGATCCGCGCCGCCCGCGGAGAGGTGATCGTATTGCTCGATGCCGATACCCGCGCCGCCGACCGGCACCTGATCGCCGAGCATCTCCGCGCACTGGACATGCAACCCGATACGGGAATTTCCGGCGGCGCCATCACCCACGATCCAGAGCAGCGCAGCCTGCTGGCATTCGCCGAAAACGCGACAGGGCATTTCAACTGGCACAACCGGCTTCCCGCCCGCGAACTGACGTTCCAGCCGACCCCCAATCAAGCCTTCCGTCGCAATCTCATGGAGGAACTCGGGCCGTTCGACGAATCGCTGTTGACTCTTGAGGATTTCGAATGGAGCCAGAGAGTTGTGCGGGCGGGATATAAGGTTGTGTTCAATCCCAAGGCCGGCGTCTATATTACCGGCCGCGAGCGATTCGGCGCCATCATGAAAAAATTCTACAGGTGGGGATTGAACGTACGCGGTACCTACCTACCCGGCCGCTCAGGGCAGTTCTGGCTGTTCCGGGATCATCCTGTATTGTTCGTGCTCAACGCGCCGCTGCGCACGGTCAATGAAACATGGGTGACAGTGAAACGCTGGTTTCCGGCCGCCCCGGCCAGGACGTTGCTGGTGATCCCTCTGTTCCTGCTGTACCGGGCCGCATGGGCCATTGGCATCGCAGTCGGTGCGTACCGAGATCTCCGGCTCCGCCGCCGCGGGGAGGCCGCATGAACAGGATCGCGTTGTGTTTGCGGAGCCTGGGGACAGGCTGATGAGTCCTGCGCCCGCACGCTCGCGGCGCGGCATCCGGTACATTGCGCCGTACGACCTGGGAGGCTACAGTACGGCAGCCCGCCGCAACCTGATCGGTCTTCGGAATGCAGGCGTGCCGTTCACCTGGACCCCCATGATTTCCGGATTTGACTGGCATCTCGGCTATCAACCGTTCACAGGCCGCTATATCGGCGATCCCGACCTCGACCCCTTCTGCAATCTCCCGATCGACTATGACACCGTTATCGTACACACGGTTCCCGAGTATCTTGTTCGCTGGCGCTCGCAAGAACCGGACCGGATGTTGGTCGCCCACACCGTCTGGGAAACAGACCGGCTGCCCCATCACTGGGTGGTCTCGCTCGAGCAGGCAGATCACATCCTCGTGCCCTGCACATGGAACAAGGCGGTATTCGAGCAGCGAGGCTTGACGGCTGGCGTCAGCATCTTTCCCCATATCGCGGTGGCGCCCGAGCCGATCCAAGGCCCGTCGATTCAGGACATCCCCGACGATCACTTTGTGTTTTACACCATAGAGGTCTGGAGCGCTCGCAAGGCGTTGTGGAATACGCTTACGGCCTATCTCGACACTTTCACGGAAAGCGATCCGGTGATGCTGGTGCTCAAAACCTCCGATCACGCGATGTGTTGCCGGGGACTGTTCGGCCGTTTCGGCAGGACGCGGGATGCCGTGAACCGGATTCTCCGCCGTTATCACCGCCCCGCTCGGGTGAAACTGCTCACCGGCCATCTTTCGCGCCAGGATATCAGCCGCTTGCATGCCCGGGGCGACTGTTATGTCTCCCTTTCCCGCGGCGAGGGCTGGAACCTGGGCGCGTTTGATGCCACCGCTCATGGCAAACCGGTGATCGTTACAGGATTCGGCGGACCGACGGACTACCTGCCACCGGATACCGCCTACCTCGTCGACTATCGCCTCACCCCCGTACAGGTTGAATTCGGCAAACCTTCATTCGCAGAGGATCAGAACTGGGCCGAGCCGTCCATCACGCACGCTTCCGCCCTGATGCGTGAGGTTGTGTCCAATCGTGCGGATGCTGCCCGCCGCGGCGCAGAACTGCAGACCCGCGTCCTCGCGCGATTTGCCGAGCAGACTGTGATCGGACACCTGCGGGACACCCTGGACGCGTTGTGAGCGCTACTCCATCAACACGCATTCCTCGGATCTTTCACTTCGTGTATGGACTGCGCCGGCAGACCGAACCGTTCCACCTCGTCCATTATCTGTGTCTTGAGTCTTGTCTTCGCGCGAATCGGCCCGACCGGTTACTTTTTCATTATCACTACGAACCGTGGGGCGAATACTGGGACCTGGTGCGCGACCGGATTCAACTCGTGCGGATTCCACGGCCCGAATTTCCCAAGGGGTACCGATACGCTGATCGGCGTGTGGAGAAATGCCGTTACGCGCACGAATCGGATTTTGTGCGGTTGGACGTCTTGATCGAGCACGGCGGCGTCTATGCCGATATCGACACGCTGTTCATCAATCCCGTCCAGGACTCGCTTTTCGAGAAAGTGTTTATACTGGCAAAGGAGAGCGATGTGCCGGACATGGCCGGCGGGCGGCTGCGTCCATCTCTCTGCAATGCGTTCATTATGTCTGCGCCCGGCGCGGAATTCGGGCGGCTCTGGAGGAGTAAGCTGATACAGGCATTTGACGGTTCATGGAGCCGCCATTCTACGCTGCTGCCGGCCGATCTGGCCCGGGAGCGTCCGGAACTGATCCACATCGAACCAGCTCGCACCGTCTATCCGTTCATGTGGGCCCGCGAGGACCTGCGCAGGCTGCTGGAAGGCTGCGAGCCTGTCGATGCTCGCGTCGCGAGCATTCACCTCTGGGCCCACTTGTGGTGGGCGGAGCAGCGGAGGGATTTTTCGGATTTTCACGCCGGACTCATGACGGAGCGGCACGTTGGCATCGTAGATACGACGTTCAACGTACTCGCGCGTCCGTTTCTGCCGCGTGCAGCGCGTTCCGTTCCGTCGTGGCGTCGCATGGCCTACATCGCGGCTGCGACAAGAGCCCGCGCCGGCGTCCTTGGCGCGCGCATAGCCGCCCGGATCCGCCGCGAGATGGAAGCCCCATTCGGTCCTGATGCAACCCCATGAAGCCGCGCCTTCTTTTCATCTCGCCGTTTATCCCTGCGCATTCCGGGAATGGACCCGCCAAGCGGGCTGCCAGCACGCTCCAGGTTCTGGGCGACCGCTTTGATATCCATCTTCTTGTGGCAAGCTCGGGTCCCCGCCTGAACGGGGCGGTTGAAACGATGCCCGGACACCCGCGCGAAGTCGCCACCGTACCCGTACGGCTCTGGCCCGATCCCCGCGCCGGACTAAAGCGTATGATGGCCGCCTTCCCATGGCTCTACCGGCGATGCTTCGCGGCCCCCTTTGAGTGGCAGGTGATGTCGCGAGCAGCCTTCGACTATCCGTTCCGTGAGACCGTATTTGACGTCGTGCACGTGTTCCGGCTGTACTCAATTCCCGTGCTCGATTTCATCCGTGCCCGTGCCACCGTGGGCGCTGTATGGCTCGATCTGGATGACGTCGAGTCGTCCACGCGCCGGGAACTCGCCGCCTTGCGCCGGTCGCGCGGGGAATATCTCGCTGCGGCGCAGTGCGCGGCCGAGGCCGAGCAGTATGCCCGTATCGAGGCCGATCGCGTGCCGTCTTTTGACCGCGTGTTTGTGTGCTCTTCGGAAGATTGCGAGCATCTTCGAACTCTACGCATCCATGCTGCGCCGGAACGGGCCCCGAACGTGGTATCGGCGCCCGCGAGCCCTCCGGCGGCCAAGCCCCGCCATTCGCCTTTCCGATTCCTTTTTGTCGGGACCCTGGGGTATCTACCAAACATGGATGGGCTAGAATGGTTCGCGTCGGATATCCTGCCCCGATTGAAAGAAGCCGCTCCGGCGCCTTTCGTGATCCATGTCGTGGGCGGCGGACTACCCCGGCACGTTGCCGCTGTGCTCGCTTCCCGGCCGGAGATGAAGATCGACGGCTGGGTACCGGACATGGAGCCGGTCTATCGTGATGCCGATGCGGTAATCATTCCCCTCCGCGCCGGTGGTGGGACGCGGATCAAGCTGCTCGAGGCGTTCGCCCATGGATGCCCGGTCATTTCCACCGTTGCCGGCGCGCGTGGCATCGACGCTGATCCGGGACGACATTTGCTCATCGCAGACCAACCTGCGGAGTTTGCGGCCGGCTGTGCGCGCTTGATGACCGACGCCGAGCTTTCGGCCTGCCTCTCAGCCTCAGCCGGTAGCCTGGTTCGCGAGCGTTATGGGGCGGCGGCGCTGACGGAGGTACTTGGATAGAGAGGGCAACCTTCACTCCCTCCCCCGGCACCACAACTATCCGCTGTTGCGATCGTCTCTTGCAGGGTCCACGAACCGAACGACAATACAAAACTTCTTGCCTTAGGTAGGGCTCTCTGATATAAGGCGAAGGCACCTTACACCACGATGCGACGGGGGCGCGCCACGCTCCTACAAAGGTCTTTCGGCGCCAGCACGAGGTCTTTGTCGATGCCACGCTTTCTCTTGCCTGTGTTGTTGGTACTCTTGTTGCTTGCCTCGCCTTGGTTCACGCCGGCAGTCTTGGCGCAAGACACGGGGTCCCGGGGTCTCCTTGATGAAATCAACACGCTCAAATCGACCGTTCGGATCGAGGCGAATGAGCTCGAGCGCCGCGAGCGCGACAAGCTTACGATCGCGAGAGGTGACGTCCGAATCCAGATGGAGAATCGCATTCTCAATGCCGACGAGGTCGAGGTGGATGAGGCGCATGAGATCCTTCGGGCCAGAGGGAGGGTTCAACTGATCGACGGGAAAAGCCGTCTGGACGGCGACCGACTCGAATATCACTACCGGACCAATACGGGTGTCATGTATCAGGCCAAAGGCGTGATGCCTCCGGCGACCAGCTTTCAGGGTGTCGAGGTTCACAAGGAGGGCGATCATCGGTATCGGCTGGTCGATGGTAGTTTCACCACCTGTCGCGTCTGTCAACCCGAACCCGCCGGTGTCGATTGGGAGATTCACGCGAAAGAGGCGTTCCTTGAAGAGGACGAGTACCTTGAGGCAAAGTCCGCAACCTTCCGGATTCGGGGTATCCCTTCCCTGTATACTCCGTACGTTGTCTACCCTGTCGGGCCGCGGCGTACCGGCTTCCTGATTCCCAGTATCGGTGCGGGCGGGCGGTCCGGGTTCACGTTTAAGCAGCCGTTCTTCTGGGCCATTGATGAGTCCCAGGATCTGACGCTGACCGGCGTCTACAGGAGCAAACGGGGCCCTGAGGCTCAGGTCGGCTATCGGTACGTGTTAGGGCCGGAGGCGAGTGGCTTTGTGGACGGTCGGATCATGAAAGATCGGGACAGTGAGAGGCGGAGCGACGTGCGAGCCACCCTTACGGCCCGCCACGATCAGCAGCTCACCCCCGAACTGAGCCTCAAGGCCGATATCAACTATGTGAGCGACCGGGTGTTTCGTCGAGCGTTTGCCGATTCCCCGCCAGAAGCGAGAACCGCGAGCTTCACCGACTCGCGGGTCTTTCTCACCCAGATGTGGCAGCAGTACGGCGTCGAGCTTCGGCTTGAGGATAGCCGCACACTGAATCCTGATACCAACGACAGCCGGCTCAGCCGCGTTCCTGGGGCAAGCTTCTTCGCCGCTCCGCAGCGACTGTTCGGCTCGCCCATCCTTCTGGAGGGTCAACTTTCCGGAACCTATCTCCAGCGGAAAGAGACGCCAGACAGCGGCCGGGTCGATCTGTTTCCGAAACTGTTACTGCCGTGGCGGTTGCTGGGCTGGGCGACCATGACACCGTCGATCGGCTTCCGTGAGACTGCCTACACGAAACGCCCCGGTGGTGGAGGGGGCGGCACGAGCCGCGAGCTGTTTGAGGCCCGAAACGAGCTGACCGCTCGATTCTTTCGCAACTTTGATGTGGCAGGGGCGCGGGTCGATCGGCTGGTGCATCTGCTCGAACCGCGACTCAGCTACTGGTACATCACTGCCGGGAATCAGCGGAAGATCCCGCAATTTGATGGCGTCGATTACATCAGCCCGCAGAACCGGATCACGTACTCTCTGACGAACCGGCTGCTGACTAAGTTCAAGGAGGCCGACGGCGCTACGCGCACCCATGAGTTCCTCTCCTTTGCGCTTAGCCAGAGCGTCAATCTGAATCCTCAGACGCGAACCTTCTCCGACCTTTTTCTGAATGCGCTGACGCCGGAACGAATCGACCAGGCGGTCCGTGAAGGGACCCGTACGGAAGCCAGCCGTGAGGGCTTCTCGCGGGTGCGGGAGCGCCGCTTCTCCAACCTGGTGGCCGACCTTCGCGCGTCCCCCTTGCAGAACCTCGGTCTGTATGGAGTTGCCGCTATCAATACTGAAAGGAGTCGGATCGATGGGGTCGAGGCCGGCGTTCGACTTGCGTACCCTGAGTACGGACGGCTGGAGCTGGCCCACTCCTTTATCCGCGGCGGAGATACGGCCGATCAGGACGAGGGTCCGTTTCGCGATCGAAAAACTTCCGGCATCATCGGCCGACTGTTGCTTACGCCGGTCAAGAATGTCGCCGTCAACTACTACGGTCGGTATGATCCCCGCCAGGATACCAGCCTGGAGAACAATGTCGTCCTGACGTATGCGACCTGTTGTTGGATGGTGGGGATTCATTTCTTGAATCGTACCAAGCGCTTTTTTAGCGACAGGATTCAGGACCACGAAAACAGCGTCGAGATCTTTTTCGATCTGCTGACCGGCGGGGCCCCGCCGCCTCCGGAACGAGGCGCCAGGTACCTGCGGCGCTGAAGACAGTTGACCGAGATGGGGGGCGCAGGTAGAATGGCCGGTATAAGGAAGGGACTACGTTGCACGAGCCGCCCTTTCGAGGAGGAGTCATGTACTACCCGGTATTTCGGCCACGGCGCCTGCGGCAGAATGAAACCCTTCGCCGATTGGTGCGAGAAACTCACCTGCACCGTGAAGATCTGATTCAGCCGCTTTTTGTCGTTCACGGCCGCGGCGTACGCCAGGAGATCCCTTCAATGCCTGGCTGTTTTCATCTGTCGGTGGATGAGCTGGCCAAGGAGGCGAAAGAGGCCGCGGCGATGGGGATCCCTGGGGTCATCCTGTTTGGCATTCCGGCTGCCAAGGATGCCGTAGGCTCTGAGGCCTACGCGGAGGATGGAATTGTCCAGCAGGCAGTGCGGGCGATCAAGGATACGGTATCGGACCTGTTGGTGATTACCGATGTCTGTTTATGCGAATACACCAGCCACGGCCATTGCGGTGTGGTGGAGCGGGGTCAGGTCAAAAACGATCCTACCTTGGAACTGCTGGCCAGAACAGCGCTCTCCCATGCCGAGTCCGGCGCCGATATTGTGGCGCCCTCGGATATGATGGATGGCCGGGTGTCGGCTATCCGTGAGACGTTGGATGAGGAGGATTTCGAGGATACACCGATTATGGCCTACTCCGCGAAGTATGCCAGCGCCTTCTACGGTCCCTTCCGCGATGCGGCTGCCTCAGCACCACAATTCGGTGATCGCCGTACCTACCAGATGGATCCGGCGAACAGCGACGAGGCGTTGCGGGAGGTGGGACTCGACCTCGAGGAGGGGGCAGACATCGTGATGGTGAAGCCGGCCCTTCCGTACCTGGATATCCTCTGGCGGGTGAAGCAGGAGTTTGGCGGGCCGGTCGCAGCCTATCATGTAAGCGGCGAGTACGCGATGTTGAAGGCGGCCGGGCGACTCGGGTGGATCGATGAAGAGCGGGTCCTGATGGAGACGCTGACGTCAATCAAGCGAGCCGGCGCCGATCTGATCCTGACCTATGCCGCCAAGGAGGCGGCGCGCCTCTTGGAGAATAGACCGTGACCAGCATGCTTGTGCGCTCTACGCGGACCGGCCCTCGCTCGAAGGCGTACTTTGAAGAGGCGGCACGCCTGCTGCCTGGGGGCGTCAACAGCCCCGTGCGGGCATTCCGAGCTGTGGGCGGGGATCCGGTAGTCGTCGAGCGTTCCCAGGGTTGCCGCCTCTACGATGTCGACGGTCAAAGCTACATCGACTATATCGGCTCCTGGGGGCCGATGATCGTCGGTCATGCCCATCCCGCGGTCGTGAAGGCGATCCAGGAGGCGGCCGCTCAAGGCGTCAGTTACGGCGCGCCGACGGTCTGGGAGACGACGCTGGCTCGGATGGTAGTCGAGGCGATCCCCTCCATCGAGTTGATCCGATTTGTCAATTCCGGGACTGAGGCGACCATGAGCGCCATCCGATTGGCCCGCGGTGTCACAAGGCGCGATCGGATCATCAAGTTTGAGGGGTGTTACCATGGGCATGCCGACAGCCTGCTGGTAAAGGCCGGCTCCGGCGCCATGACCTTTGGCGTGCCGGACAGCCTCGGTGTTCCGCCCGACCTCGCCCGCTTGACGATGACGCTTCCATATAATAACGTTGACGCCGTCCGGTCGGCTTTCGAGTCGACGGGCAAAGAGATCGCTTGTGTCATCGTAGAGCCCGTCGTGGGTAACATGGGCGTCGTTCCGCCGAGGCCGGGATTTCTTGCGGCGTTGCGAGAGATCACCGCCGCTCACGGCTCGCTGTTGATCTTCGACGAGGTCATGACCGGATTCCGGCTGAGCAAAGGCGGCGCCCAGGCGCTCTACGGGATTCAGCCGGACCTGACCTGCCTCGGAAAGATCATCGGCGGCGGCCTGCCGGTCGGCGCGTACGGCGGTCCTCGCGGGATCATGGAGCAGGTCGCTCCTTTGGGTGGTGTCTATCAGGCCGGGACCCTCTCCGGCAATCCCTTGGCGATGAGGGCCGGTATCGAGACCCTTCGCCTTCTCGACGAGCCCGGATTTTACGAGCGGCTTGAGGCGAAGGGAAAGCAATTGGAAGTCGGACTGCGAGAGCTGGCGGCAAAGGAAGGCATTGCGCTTCAGTGCCAACGGGTCGGCTCGATGTGTACCCCCTTCTTCACCGAGCAGCCTGTTCTCGACTATCAGACAGCTCTGGCCGCGGACACCGGTCGCTATGGGGCATTCTTCTGGGCTATGTTCGAGCGCGGGGTCTATCTCCCGCCCTCTCAGTTTGAGGCAGCGTTTCTGTCCGATGCCCACACCGCCGCCGACATCGAGACCACCCTGCTGGCAGCCAAGGATGCCTTGGCTGCACTATCGTAAACATCTTATCACTCATCATCATGCATCACTTACTTAAACTGAAGGAGGGCTGTTGAGTTGCGTACCAATGTTCTGTTCCGGCTCCGTTACTGGCGGTGTATGGCAGTTCTGCCGTTGCTTATCGTAGGGGCGGCTCCCGCGTTTGGTGCGGGGGACGAAAAAGCGCCGGCAAGCGCTCAATCAACCTACGCGGAGAGGTGCGCCTTATGCCACGGCGTAGGCGGTAAAGGCGATGGGTGGCAGGCAAAGATGGTGTTTTGGATGAAGATGCCGAACTTCACCGATTCGGCCTACATGCAAACACGGTCAGATGAAGCCCTCCTGCAGATACTGAAGGCGGGTGGTAAGACGGGAATGCCCGCGTATGGACTGAAGTTGACTGAGCCCCAGATGAAGGAGTTGACGGTCTTAGTGAGAGGCTTTTCCAACGCACCAGCACCGCAGAAGCCTGCAAGTACCGCGGCACCAGCACCGCAGAAGCCCGCAGGTGGGGCAGCGCCTGGGCCGCAGAAGCCGACCGGTGCGAAGCGGTAAACAACTGCTTTTGTCCTTGACAGGGTACGAGGGGGTGTGCTAGTATGCGCTAAATTTCACGAAGTCGTTTCTGAAATCCCGGAAGGCCCTGCAGCGAACAGCCGGCACACTCTTCAGCATGCCCTGCGCGGGGCAATTTTTTTTGTCGCCGGGATGTATCCATGGACCCGGCGATCCCCTCTACGAGGCCAAGCCGGAAGGCTCGGCCTCGTCTATGTCGGACGCGCACAGCGAATGCAGGTAGTGAGATGGCAGCAGATTATGCAATCGTAGGCATTTTTCTGATCGTTGGTCTGCTTTTCGTAGTGGTCAACGTTGACGTCGTTTCCCGACTGCTGCGTCCCACCAACCCTGAGCCGGAAAAGTTGACCACCTACGAGTGCGGTGAAGACCCCGTCGGCGCCTCCTGGATCCGTGTTCACGTCCGGTACTATCTGTATGCGTTGGTCTATGTCATCTTCGCAGTAGAGACGATCTATCTGTTGCCGTGGGCTGTCGTCTTCCGGAAGTTGGGGATGTTTGCCTTTGTGGAGATGATGCTCTTTATCGCCATCCTGTTGGTGGGTTTCGCCTATGCCTGGCGTAAGGGCGCCCTGGAGTGGGTCTGATGACGCCGGACGAGGTCATTGAAGCCGTCAAGTCCCAGTTCGGCGATGCCGTCAAGGCGTCGGAGGTCAAGGGTGTCGAGGTCCGGATGGATATCCATTGGGAGAAGAATGTCGAGATCCTGATGGCGTTGAAAGAGATGGGGCTCGACTATCTGAACTGCCTGAGTGCTGTGGACAGGATTGCGAGCGGCGAACTCGAGGTGGTGTATAACCTCTCCTCCCTGACGCTGCCGACGAAGGCCCTGGTGAGAGCGCGGATTCCGCGTGAGAATCCGATGATCCGAAGTGTGGCGTCGCTGTGGGGTACGGCAGACTGGCACGAACGGGAGGCCTTCGACATGATGGGGATCCGCTTCGACGGTCATCCTGACCTCCGGCGGATCCTGCTTTCTGAGGACTGGGTCGGGTTTCCGTTGCGTAAAGACTATCAGGACGAGCGGCTGGTTCCGTACGAGCCGGTATAGCAGCGCGTTGCGCTGCACGCGTATTCGCAATACCACATGCGCCGCCGGCGCGCTTACGGGCATGAAAATTTCTGACTACGCCCCACAACTCAACGGGTCGTCATTGCGAGCGACCTACGGGAGCGCGGCAATCTCACCGTCGTTGTTCTGAAAGACTGTGAGATTGCTTCGGCTTCGCCTCGCAATGACGTGGACGGGGACGTTCGAAGCAATGAAGATAAGAAAATGAATTCGCACGAACACGAGGCAGAGATCGCTGAGCGTACCCATGAGACGATGGAGGAGATGTACGTCAACATGGGGCCGCAGCACCCCAGCACGCACGGTGTGCTCCGCCTCCTGTTGAAGTTGGATGGCGAGGTCGTCACCGAGGTCGTTCCGTACATCGGTTACCTGCACCGCTGTCATGAAAAGATCGGCGAGAACCGCGTCTATACCCAGATCATTCCGTACACCGATCGACTGGACTATCTGGCGTCGATGTATAACAACTGGGGCTTCGTGTTGACGGTGGAACGGCTTCTCGGGGTTACGGTACCGGAGCGGGCCGAGTATATGCGGGTCATCCTGGGCGAGCTGCAGCGAATCGCCAGCCACCTGATCTGGTTGGGGACCTTCGGCCTCGACCTGGGCAACTTCACGATCTTCTTGTACTGCTTCCGGGAGCGTGAAAAGATCCTGGATCTGTTCGAATCGGTTTGCGGTCAACGACTGAACTACGCCTTCTACCGGATAGGCGGGATGCCGCTGGACCTCCCTGATTCCTTCGTGGCCGATTGCAAGGCGTTTCTGGAATGGTTTAAGCCGCGCCTGTCGGAGTACGATGCCGTGATGAGCGACAACATCATCTTCCAAAAGCGGGTGCAGGGTCTTGGCATACTTGACCCTAAGACCGCCATCAACTACGCCATCAGCGGGCCGGTGCTCCGCGGCTCCGGGATCAAGTGGGACCTGCGCCGGAACGATCCATACTCTATCTACGATCGTTTTGAATTCGACATCCCCGTTGGGACCTCCGGCGACGTCTGGGACCGATATATGGTCAGACGCATCGAGATGGAAGAGAGCGTGAAGATCGTTGAGCAAGCCCTCCAGGGGCTGCCGTCCGGCGAGATCATGGCCAAGATGCCGAAGAAACTGAAGCCTCCGGTCGGAGACATCTACAGCAGGGTGGAGACGCCCAGGGGTGAGCTGGGGTTCTATATCGTATCCGACGGCTCCGAGAAACCGTACCGGTACAAGGTCCGCGCGCCGACCTTTGTTAACCTGAGCGTACTGCCCCTCATCGGGAGGGGCTACCTTGTCGCCGATCTCGTGGCTATCCTGGGGAGCATCGACATCGTGCTGGGCGAGGTGGATCGCTAAAGACAGTTTCGAGTTTCTAGTTTTGAGTTCTGAGTTACGAAACTAAAAACTAAAAACTAGAAACTAAAAACTCAAAACTTGTTTACGGAAGGTTGATGGAGATCGTCTACGATACCTTAAGCGGGTGGGGTCTGCCCTCGTTCGTCTCCCAGTTGATCGTGATGCTGGCGGTGGCGACCGCTGTGCTCATCTTTACCGCTATCTCGGTCATGTTTATGGTCTGGTGGGAGCGGAAGATCAGCGCTCACATCCAGGTCCGCTTCGGGCCGATGCGGGTCGGCGGCTGGCACGGCTGGGCCCAGAGCATCGCCGACGGGATCAAGCTCCTCATCAAGGAGGATATCGTCCCGGCGGGGGCCGACCGGTTGGTGTTCGCCCTTGCGCCGATGGTGGTCTTCGCGGCCTCGCTCGCCGCCTTTGTCATCATCCCGTTCGGTCCGGGCCTTATCGCCAGCGACCTGAACATCGGCGTGCTCTTCTATATCTCGATCTCCTCTCTGACGGTCGTCGGGATCATTATGGCCGGCTGGAGCTCCAATAATAAATATTCGGTCCTGGGCGCCCTCCGCTCGGCGGCGCAGTCAGTCAGCTATGAGATCCCGCTTGTGGTCTCGGTCATTGGGGTCATCATGACGGTCGGGTCCATGAGTATGACCCGGATTGTGGAGGCACAGCAGGGGATCTGGTTTGTGGTTCCGCAATTCTTGGGCTTCCTGATCTATCTGACTGCCGCGATTGCCGAGTGCAACCGGACGCCGTTTGACATCCCGGAGGCCGAGTCGGAGCTGGTGGCCGGCTTTCACGTGGAGTACAGTGGGATGCGGTTCGCTATCTTTTTCCTGGCGGAGTACGCCAATATGTTTGTCGTCTCGGCCATCGCCACGACGCTGTTTCTCGGCGGGTGGCACGGGCCGTTGCTGCCGGGGTGGCTCTGGTTCCTGCTGAAGACCTATTTCATCATCTTTGTGATGATGTGGCTGCGCTGGACATTGGCCAGGCTGCGAGTCGATCAACTGATGAATCTTGGGTGGAAGTTCTTGCTGCCGCTGGCGTTTCTGAATATGGGGATTACCGGATTGATCCTGGTGCTGCAGGGTCAGTAGGATGGAGTAGCGCACGTGACTGTGACGCATGTCATATTTTTCTTGATGGCAGCCTTTACGGTGGGCGCCTCCCTTCTGGTGGTCTTAGCCAAGAACATCGTGCATTCTGCCATTGCGCTGGTCTTTGCCTTCTTCGGTGTGGCCGCGCTCTTCGTTCTGCTCGATGCCGAATTTCTCGCGGCTGCGCAGGTGCTGCTGTACGTAGGGGGAATCACCATCCTCCTGCTGTTCGCTATTATGTTGACCAGCCGGATCTCGGCCACAGGGGCCAAGATCATGAACGAGCAGGTGGGGATAGCCGCGGTGGTCGTCCTCGCGATCGTCGGGCTCCTGGCCTACGCGAACCTGAAGGGCTTTCCCGCTCTAGTAGCGCCTCTGACTATGCCGGATAACACCGCCTCGCTCGGGAAGCTCCTGCTGACCACGTACGTTCTGCCGTTTGAGGTCGTATCGCTGCTCCTGCTGGCGGCCATGGTGGGTGCGATCATCCTGGCTCGACGCGAGCGAGGGAAAGACTGACGAATGATACCGCTGTCGTACTACTTGATTCTTAGCGTCATACTGTTCGGCATTGGGATGTTCGGCGCCCTGACCCGCCGCAACGCTGTCGGCATACTGATGGCGTTGGAGCTGATGTTCAACGCAGTCAACCTGAATTTTGTGGCCTTCTCCCGGTATCTCCCCGAGTCACTGCTGCAAGGGCAGATCTTTGCCATCTTTGTCATTACAGTGGCGGCGGCCGAGGCCGCGGTGGGGCTGGCGATTGTCCTTGGACTGTATCGGAACTTCCAGACGATCAACGTCGACGAAATCAACCTGATGAAGTGGTAAAAATGTTCAACGTTCAAGGTTCAACGTTCCACCCCGTCTATATTTTTGAAACCTTGAACCTCGAACCTCGAACCTTGAACGTTGCACGTTGAACCTTGAACCTTGAACGGATCAACGGGAATTGAGATGAAACTGGTTGCGCTTGTGCCGTTGCTACCGCTGATCGGGGTGCTGATCAACGGCCTGTTCGGCGCAAAGATTAAAGATCGTGCCCACCTGATCGCCGTCCCGGCGGCGGGCCTGTCGTGTGTTGTGGCGTTTGTCGTGTTCTTTCAGACGCTGGGCGGCGAGACACTCGATTGGGACGTCTATCCGTGGCTGGCGGTGGGCGATATGAAGGTGCCGGTCGGGTTCCTGGTCGACCCGCTGTCGACCGTCATGATGCTGGTGGTCACCTTTGTCGGATTTCTCATCCATGTCTACTCGATCGGCTATATGCACGGCGATCGGGGCTATGCCCGCTTCTTTACCTACCTCAATCTATTCATGTTCTCCATGCTGATGCTCGTCCTCGCCAACAATTACCTGCTGATGTTTCTGGGGTGGGAGGGGGTCGGGCTCTGTTCGTATCTGTTGATCGGTTTTTGGTATGAGAAGAAATCGGCCGGTGACGCCGGGAAAAAGGCGTTTGTCGTCAACCGGATCGGCGATGCCGGATTCATACTCGGGCTCTTTTTCATCTGGACCACGTTCGGGTCGCTGAAGTACACGGAGGTGTTTGCGGCTGTCGATCCCGCATTGGGCGCCGGGATTTACACGACTATTACGCTGCTGCTGTTCGTGGGCGCGACCGGCAAGTCGGCCCAGCTTCCGCTCTATGTCTGGCTTCCCGACGCCATGGAGGGCCCCACTCCGGTTTCGGCCCTGATCCATGCCGCCACAATGGTGACGGCCGGCGTGTATATGGTCGCGCGGTCCAACGCCCTGTTCAACCTGGCCCCGTTCAGTCTCGAGGTCGTGGCCTGGGTCGGCGCGCTGACGGCGGTCTTCGCCGCCACCATCGCGCTGGTTCAGAATGATATCAAGAAGGTCGTGGCTTATTCCACGATCTCCCAGCTCGGCTACATGTTTCTCGGTGCCGGCGCGGGCGCCTACCCATCTGCCGTATTTCACCTCGCCACCCACGCCTTCTTCAAGGCGCTTCTGTTCCTCGGCGCCGGCTCGGTCATCCATTCGCTGCACGGCGAGCAGGACATCAGGAAGATGGGCGGACTCTGGAAGGCGATGCCGATTACGACCTGGACCTTCCTGCTGGCCTCGCTGGCGAACGCGGGAATCTTTCCCCTTGCGGGCTTCTGGTCCAAGGATGAGATCCTGTTCAATGCCTTCGTGCGTGGGCTGACAATCCCCTGGATTCTGGGACTGATCGGGGCCTTCATGACGGCGTTCTATATGTTCAGGCTCTTCTTTCAGGTCTTTACGGGACATTTTCGCGGCGACCACCATACCGCCCATCACCTGCATGAATCGCCGCCGAACATGGCGTATCCGTTGCTGGTACTCGGCGTGTTTTCTGTGGTTGCGGGATTGGTGTTCGGTTTTCCCCCGGATCATGGACTGTACCATCGCTTTGTCGCGCCGATCTTTGAGGCCGCCCATCAATCAGAAGCGGTTGCCGGACATGCCGTCGGCGAGGTTGCAGAGCATGCGGCGGAAGGGGGCGCTGAGCATGCGGTGGCTGCGGCTGCCGGGCATGCGGCGGGCGCCTCTGAAATCGGCATGGCGGCGCTGTCTCTGGCCATTGCGCTGGCCGGAATCGGCCTCGCCTATCTGTTCTATGTCAAGCGACCGGATATACCGGCCGCGTTGGCTGATAAGTTACGAGGTCTCTACAACCTGCTGCTGAATAAGTATTGGGTAGATGAGCTGTATGAGGCGATCTTCATCGATTTCGGCAAGGTCTTCTGTCGCTTCCTGTGGGGGGTTGACGCCCGGGTTGTGGATGGCGCCGTCAACGGCAGTAGCTGGCTTACCATGCGGTTGAGTGCGATCTCGTCCTGGCACGATATCAAGATTGTCGATGGCCTGGTCAACGCCATCGCCGACCTGATCCAGGGCGGAAGCGGGACCCTCCGGCGGCTGCAGACAGGGGCGATCCAGAACTATATTCTGGCGATGGCGCTGGGCGTCGTCGGCATGGCGGTCTTCTATCTGTTTCTCTAAGGGGCTCTATTATTAACGTATGAATGGAAGCGTCATTGTCTTGACAGTCCCCTCACCTTCATCCTCTCCCCATAGGGGAGAGGAGACGTAATTGTTGGCCCTCGCCCCTTGTGGGGGAGAGGGCGAGGGGGCCTTCCTGGGCAATGACAGCGTAATGGTTCGTACAATGACTACAGTAACGACAGGAGGTCTGTCGCTCCCATGAATGCACTTGAGTTTCCGATCTTATCCCTGATGACGTATCTGCCCCTCGCCGGGGTGGTCGTGCTTGCACTCCTTCCGAAGGAGTCCAAGGGGGCCATCCGCGTGACCGCACTGGCCTTCACGGCCGCCGACCTCCTGGTGTCCCTGTGGATCCCCGCCTACTTCGATTCGACGACGGCAGAGATGCAGTTCGTGGAGAAGGTCTCATGGATTCCCTCGCTTGGTGTGACCTACTTCTTCGGTCTCGATGGGATCACCCTATGGCTGGTCATGCTGACCACCTTCCTCTCCGTTATCACTGTCGTCTGTTCATGGGAATCGGTAAGCATGCGGTTGAAGGAGTATTATGCCTTCATGCTGATGTTGGAGACCGGCATGCTCGGCGTCTTTTTCTCTATGGACTTTTTTCTGTTTTACATCTTTTGGGAAGTGATGTTGGTGCCGATGTATTTTCTGATCGGCATCTGGGGCAGCGATCGCCGCCTCTACTCGGCCATCAAGTTCTTCCTGTATACGCTGTTCGGCGGCGTCATCATGCTGTTGGGGATCCTGGCGGTCTATTTCTATCATGGCGCCGAGACGGGGACCTACACGTTCGACATTTTCGAGTTGATGAAGCTGTCATATCCGTCAACGCCGGTCTTTACGTTGCTGGGTGTTCCATTCTCGTTTCAGGATCTGGTCTGGCTGGCGTTCTTTCTGGGCTTTGCCATCAAGGTTCCGATGTTTCCCTTTCACACGTGGCTGCCTGACGCCCACACCGATGCCCCGACGGCCGGCAGCGTGATCCTGGCCGGTGTCCTGCTGAAGATGGGGACGTACGGCTTCATCCGGTTTAACCTGCCGATGCTTCCGGAGGCCACCCAGCACTTTGTTCCGATGATCATGATCCTGTCGATTATCGCGATCATCTACGGGGCGCTGGTCTGCATGGTTCAGACCGACATGAAGCGATTGATTGCCTACAGCTCCGTCAGCCACATGGGATTTGTCATGTTGGGCATGTTTGCTCTGAATTTTCAGGGAGTTCAGGGCAGTATTATCCAGATGATCAATCACGGTCTGTCGACCGGCGCCCTCTTCCTGATCGTCGGTCTGATCTATGATCGCCGACATACGAGGCAGATCTCGGAGTTCGGGGGTCTGTCCAAGCAGATGCCGGTCTACTCGACGCTGTTTGCGATCATCATGTTTTCTTCGATGGGGCTTCCCGGACTGAACGGCTTCATCGGCGAGTTTTTGATTCTGGTCGGCGCCTTCAAGGTCAGTTATGTCTGGGCTGCCTTTGCGGTCACAGGAATTGTGCTGGGTGCGGCCTACATGCTCTGGCTGTTTCAGCGGACCATGTTTGGAGCGCTGGAGAACCCAAAGAATGCGGCGCTTCCCGACCTCAACGCCAGAGAGATCAGTACCCTTGTACCGATCGTGATTATGTGTTTCTGGATCGGCATCTATCCCTCTCCTTTTCTCAGTCGGACGGAGATGTCGGTCAATTATGTCCTGGCACGGGTCCACAAACAGGCTGTTGCCGAGGAGCCGTACCTGAGTGATTCGACGCGACCCGCCACAGGCCCGGCTGAAACCGGTCACGAGTCGGGTGGAGGAGCGGCGGCCATCTTGCCGGTTCGAGCGCCCGCCTCTGTCCATGCCGAAGGGCGGGACCTGAACACTGTCGAAAGGTCCCGATGACTCAAGTCTTCAACATGGCGGATCTCTCCACGACCTCGCCAGAGGTGATCATGAGCCTGGCGGCCATGGTGATCCTTACGCTTGACTTTATCGCCCCGAAGGGCGGACGAGACTGGCTGGGGTATCTGAGCATTCTTGGCGTTGCCGGCACCTTTATAGTCCTGATGCGCCAATGGGGGGTCACGCAGGCGGCTTTCAGCGGGCAGTACGTGAGCGATCCATTCGCGTTCTTCTTCAAGATCGTGTTTCTGGTCTCCGCGGCGCTGATCCTGCTCATGTCGATCGGCTACCTGAAGAGTGAACGGATTGATAAGGGCGAGTTCTATCCGCTGATCCTCTTTGCCACACTGGGGATGATGTTGATGGTCAGCGCGGTAGACCTCCTGATCCTGTACATCGGCCTTGAGATGATGTCGATTTGCATTTACATTCTGGCCGGTTTTATGAAGCGGGAGCGACGCAGCAGCGAGGCGGCCCTGAAATACCTGCTGATGGGAGGATTTTCTTCTGCGATTATGCTGTATGGTATTGTCATGCTGTATGGCCTGACCGGCACCATCGGCCTGCGAGAGATCGCCTCGATGATCTCAGCGGACACCGTCTCAAATCCGGCGCTTATCCTGGGCATGGTCATGTTGGTGGCCGGCTTCGGGTTCAAGATTGCGGCGGTTCCGTTCCACATGTATATCCCTGACGTGTATGAGGGCGCCCCGACCCCTGTGGCAGCCCTCCTGTCGGCGGCTTCAGAGGTTGCCGGTCTCGCCATCCTCCTGCGGGTGTTCCTGGTGGCCATCCCGGACTTGCAGGATCGCTGGACGCTCCTCTTTTATGTCCTGTCGTTGCTCACGATGACGGTGGGCAATGTCGTAGCGATTGCGCAGAGCAATATCAAGCGGATGCTGGCCTACAGCTCCATTGCCCACATTGGCTACCTGCTGATCGGGTTGGTGGCGGGACACGAGCTGGGGATCTCGGCCGTACTGCTGTATACCCTGATCTACGCCCTGATGACGCTTGGCGCCTTTGCCATGGTGATCCTACTCTGCGTCGGAGAGGTCAAAGGGGAGCGGATCGACGACTTTACCGGTCTGGCTCAGCGAAGTCCCCTGGCCGCCGCCGCCATGCTGATCTTTCTCCTCTCATTGGCAGGCGTGCCTCCGACCGCGGGCTTTGTCGGGAAGTTCTATCTGTTCGGCGCCGCCATCGAACGAGGGTATGTCTGGCTCGCGATCATTGCCGTCATCAACTCCGCCATCTCGCTCTTCTATTACATGAAGGTGACGGTGGCGATGTACATGCGCGACCTGCCGCCCCAGGGTCTGACCTTGAGTTCCTCCATGCCGCTGCGTGTGGCGCTCGTGGTGACCCTGGTGGCTACCATCGCGATCGGTATCTACCCGGGCCCCTTCCTGGAGTTGGCCAGGGCCTCGGTCGTCGGGCTCTGGTAATGCACCGTTCAACGTTCAAGGTTTCGAACTCTGAATCCGGAACCTGGAACGCGAAGCCCAACCTTGAACGTTGAACATTGAACCTTGAACGTAGTTCCGAACCTTGACAGGGCGGAGGGGGAGGGCTAGAGTAAAGTTGAACGCGGCAGGAGGAAATCTGCCCATCCCCCCTTTAATAAAGGGGGGTGAGGGGGGATTTTATCGGCGGGACGATGAAGGACAATCAGGTACGACTGTGGCGGCAGCTCGCAGGGTTAAGCTCACTGGGGATTACCCTCGCCGCTTCGATTGCGATCGGGACCGCAATCGGTATCGCCCTGGATCGTTGGCTGGGAACATCGCCGTGGTTGATGATTCTGTTTTTCATCTTTGGGGTTGCGGCGGGCTTTACCAATCTCATGAAGGATCTCAAGCGTTGGGGAAGTTGATTTTTTTACAGCCCGTATGTGATTTCCCGCACAAAAACCTGGAGGCGTGATGGAGCATCATCCGACAATCTTTCAGATTCCTAATTTTCTCGGGGCGATCGGGATTTCCGGGGCTTGGATACCAGAACATATCGCGATGGCATGGCTGGTGATGGCCATTCTCATCGTGGTATCGCATCTGGCCACGCGGCGGCTCCAGGCGGTGCCGGGGCCGATACAGAACTTTATGGAGGTTGTGATCGAGACGTTTGTGGACCTGCTCACGCAGATGATCGGACACAACGGGAAACGGTACCTCCCCCTGATCGGAACAGCCGGCCTTTTCATTCTTGTAGGCAATCTTTTGGGTGCGCTGCCCGGTCTTAAGCCCCCGACAGCGAACCTGAACACGACGGCCGCCCTCGCCATCACCATCTTCCTCTCCTATAACTACTTCGGCATTCGGGAACAGGGAGTTGTCGCCTATCTCCGTCATTTCTGCGGACCAATCCTGTGGTTGGCGCCGATTATGTTTCCGATTGAACTGATCGGTCATCTTGCCCGGCCGATCTCTCTGTCGATCCGACTCTTCGGCAATATCTTCGGGGAGGAGAGCGTCATTGCCATCCTGCTGTCGTTGATCTGGTTAGGGATTCCGTATGTCATCTATCTGGGCATCATGATGCCCCTGAGTCTCTTTACCAGTTTTGTCCAGGCATTCATCTTTGTCATGCTGTCTATGGTGTATATCGCCGGAGCCGTCCAAGTTGAACACGAGGAGCACCACTAACCCCATTTCATTCTGAAAGGAGTTGTGCCGATGAGTCGCACGCAAGGAGCGCTCACCCTGCTGTTGGTAACCATTATGCTGACCTTTGGGTCCCAGATTGCGTTCGCCGCCGAAGGGGCCGTGCCGGAATCTTCTTCAACATTCTTCGTCGTGTCGGTTCTCACGGGCGGATTTGCCATGGCCATTGCCTCTGGTGCAGCCGCTATCGGCCAGAGCCGAGCCATTGTCAGCGCGCTGGAGGCGATGGGACGGCAGCCGGCAGCAGCGCCGAAGATCCAGGTTGCGATGATCATCGGTCTCGCGTTGATCGAGTCGCTGGCGATCTATGTTCTGCTCGTTGCGCTGATCATCTTCTTCGCAAATCCCTTCATTAAGTACGTGGTGCCCGGTGCGTAACGAAGGATGAGACGTTGGGGGCGATAACCGATCGCCCAGGAGAGGGACGCGGTGCTGCTGTCGTACCTGCCGATCTTTATCCTGATCCTGTTGGCGACCGGTTTTGCCCTTGCAACCCTCTTTCTATCACACGTACTTGGGCCTCGGCGACCCACGCGTGCGAAGCTCACCCCGTACGAGTGCGGGATCGACCCCGTAGGCTCCGCCCGGGAGCGGTTCTCGGTCAAGTTTTACCTGGTCGCGATGTTGTTCATCATCTTCGACATCGAGATCGTGTTCCTGTATCCCTGGGCGGTGATCCTGAATAGTCTCAAGCTATTCGGGTTGATAGAAATGATTCTCTTCCTCGGTATCCTCCTGATCGGACTCCTATATGTCTGGAAGAAGGGGGGACTGGAATGGGTCACGTAAAGGGGGCGGAGGAGAATCTCACCGTTTCAAAGCTGCGAGAACAGTTGCCCGAGGCAGCTTTATCGAGCAGGGACTTTCGCAACGAAACGACCCTCTTGGTCAGGTCCGGCGATCTCATTCGTATCTGTCGCTATCTGAAAGAGGACCCCGGTCTTCTCTACGATTTCCTGTCTGATCTCACCGCAGTCGATCGGCTCGGAGACCACCCACGTTTTGAGGTGGTCCACCATCTCTATTCCCTTCAGTATAAACGGCGGATTCGGCTCAAAGTACAGGTTGAGGAAGGTGAAGCGGTGCCAAGCGTCACGTCGGTCTGGGGCGCCGCCGATTGGCCCGAACGTGAAGTGTTCGATATGTTCGGGATTCGCTTCGAGGGCCACCCGGATCTTCGGCGGATCCTCATGCCGGAGGAGTGGGAAGGATTTCCGCTTCGGAAGGACTACCCGGTGCAGGCCTCGCCGAAATGGTGGGAAGAGGGGGCGACAGGTGGCTGAGCGGCGCACCATGACCATCAACATGGGGCCTCAGCACCCCAGCACCCACGGGGTGTTGCGGCTGGTCCTGGAACTGGACGGGGAGATTATTGTCCGATGTACGCCGCACATCGGCTACCTGCACACGGGGATGGAGAAGATTGCGGAAAGTAAGCGATACCAGCAGGTCATCCCCATTACGGACCGGATGGATTACCTGGCCCCCCTCAGTAATAACCTGGCCTATGTGCTGGCCGTTGAGAAGCTGCTCGGCATCGAGGTGCCTCCGCGGGCGCAGGTCATCCGCGTCATGCTGACGGAGCTGACGCGGATAGGAAGCCACCTGGTCTGGCTCGGGACCCATGCGATCGATATCGGAGCGATGAGCGTCTTCCTGTACGCCTTTCGGGAGCGCGAAGCGATTCTGGATATGTACGAACAGGTATCCGGCGCCCGGATGATGTCCAGCTACTTTCGGGTCGGCGGTCTGTTTGCCGACCTGCCCGAGGGGTTTGAGAAGACCGTTCAATCGTTCATTGACAGTTTTCCCGATCGTCTGGCTGAGTACGAAGATCTCTTGACGCACAACCCGATCTGGATTGGGCGAACCAGGGGGGTCGGTGTGATCAAACCGGTAGAGGCTGTAGATCTCGGCTTAAGCGGTCCAAGTCTGCGGGCCTGCGGGGTCGCGTGGGACATTCGCAAGTCGAATCCCTATTCCGGCTATGAGCGATTTCACTTCGAGATGTCCAGAGGCAGCCATGGCGATGTCTACGACCGATACCTCTGCCGCATCTTTGAGATGCGGCAGAGCGTTGCCATCGTTCGCCAAACGCTGGAAAACCTTCCGGATGGGCCGATCGTCGTTGCCGACCCGAAGCTCATCCCGCCGCCCAAGCCGAGGGTCAAGCAGAGTATGGAGGCGCTTATTCACCATTTCCTGCTGTGGTCGACGGGATTTACCGTGCCGGCTGGAGAGGTCTATCAGAGCATCGAGTCGCCGAGGGGTGAGTACGGCGTCTATCTGGTGAGCGACGGCAGCAACACACCGTACCGCGTCCATTTCCGGGCGCCCTCCTTTGTCAACCTGCAGTCGTTGCCGCGGATGGCGGAGGGGCGGCTGGTAGCCGATCTGGTGGCGATCATCGGCAGCATCGACATTGTGCTCGGCGAGGTGGATCGTTAAAAGCAGTTTTGAGTGTCGAGTTTTGAGTTTCGAGCCACGAAATCCCCCTAGTCCCCCCCTTTAATAAAGGGGGGTGCGGGGGGATTTGGTGCGAGGTGAGATGACGGAAGAGACGATTCAGCGCATCCTGTCCAAATATCCTGATCAGCGTTCCGCCCTGTTGCCGCTCATGCACCTGTATCAGGAAGAGGCAGGGTATCTGACAGAGGATGCCATGCGTGAGCTGGCCGCCCGTCTTGACGTGCCGCCGATCCAGGTGGCGGAGGTGGCTACATTTTACGATATGTTTCGCCTGAAGCCTGGCGGGCAGCGAGAGATCTGGGTCTGTCACAACCTGAGTTGCGCCCTCTTAGGCGCCGAACAGGTGATCCGGCGTCTTGAAGAAACGCTGGGGGTCAGCGCCGGAGAGACGACGCCCGATGGGTTGTTCACGATCAAGCGGGTTGAGTGCCTTGCGGCCTGTGGACGTGCGCCGGCGATCCAGGTGGGGCCGGATTACTATGGTCCGGTTTCGACCGATGATGTCGACACACTGGTGGCGCAGTTGAAACAGCAATCAGGATCACATCTATGACCGAAAAGATACTTACGAAGCGGTTTGAGATCCCGGGATACCGGGGGACCCTCGACGAGTACGAGGCCACGGGAGGGTATCAGGCCATTGCGAAGGCGCTCAAAGAGCATACGCCTGCCGGCCTGATCGACCTGGTGAGGCGGTCAGGGCTCAGGGGGCGGGGAGGCGCAGGCTTCCCTACCGGCGTCAAATGGGGCTTTATTCCCAAGGATCCGGAGCTGCCCAAGTATCTCGTCTGTAATGCCGATGAGAGCGAGCCGGGGACGTTCAAAGATCGGGAGCTGATCATGCGGGACCCGCACCAGCTTATCGAGGGGATCATGCTGGCCAGTTTCGCCATCGGGTGCCGGATCGCCTTTATCTATATTAGAGGCGAGTTCGTTGCGGGTGCGCGGATCCTCGAACAGGCGGTCACCGAGGCGGCTGCCCGTGGCCTGGTGGGGAAGAATATCCTGGGGAGCGGCTTCAGTCTGGATCTCCACGTACACCGGGGCGCCGGCGCCTACATCTGCGGCGAGGAGACCGCCCTGCTGGAATCGTTAGAGGGTAAGCGGGGGTTGCCGCGGCTCAAGCCGCCGTTTCCTGCTACGTCGGGGCTCTATCGCAAGCCCACCGTCGTCAATAACGTTGAAACCCTCAGTAACATTCCGCATATCGTGATGCGTGGGGCAGAGTGGTTCTCGAGCATCGGGACGCCCAAGAGTACCGGTACCCGGATTTTCGGGGTGAGCGGCCACGTTCGCCGGCCAGGTATCTACGAGTGTCCGATCGATGTGCCGATGCGGGAGCTGATCTTTGAGCATGCCGGCGGGATGCGCGAGGGACGCCGCCTGAAGGCTGTGATTCCCGGCGGTTCCTCGGTGCCGGTGCTGACCGAGCAATTTCTTGATACCAGGATGGACTTCGAGTCGCTGGCGACGGCAGGCTCTATGGCCGGGTCCGGCGGCGTCATTGTGATGGATGAGACTACCTGTATGGTGCGTGTGGGTCAGATCGTCTCTCGATTCTATCATCACGAATCGTGCGGGCAGTGTACGCAGTGCCGGGAGGGGACGGCGTGGCTTCACAAGACGCTGAGGCGGATTGAAGAGGGTCGCGGGCGACAGGCCGATCTCGATCTGCTCCTGGATATCTGCGACAACATGAAGGGCAAGACCATCTGCCCCTTAAGCGACGCCGCGGCCATGCCGATTGAAAGTTATCTGAAGTACTTTCGCGATGAATTCGAGCAGCACGTTGTGGAACGCGGCTGCCCGTTCGGATCCACACACCGATCGTAGACGGGCGACAGGAGAGCACAATGCCGGATGGCGCCTTCTTCGTCATCATGGTGACGAAGATCGTTGTAGTCTTCGGGCTGATGTTGCTGAGTGTCACCTACCTGACCTGGCTGGAGCGCAAGGTCATCGGCGATATTCAGGTGCGGCTCGGTCCGATGCGGGTCGGCCCCCACGGTCTGTTGCAGCCGATTGCCGACGGGATCAAGCTCCTGTTCAAGGAGGATATTGTTCCCCAGGCGGCAGACCGGGTGCTGTACCTCCTGGCCCCCGTGGTCGCACTGATTCCCGCCTTCATCTCCTTTGCCGTGATCCCGTTCGGAGATCATATCCGACTCTTCGGACAGACCATCGACCTGGTCATCACCGACGTCAATATCGGGCTGTTGTATGTGTTCGGTGTGGCCTCGCTCGGCGTCTATGGGATCGTCCTGGGCGGGTGGGCCTCGAACAACAAGTACGCGCTGCTTGGGGGGCTGCGTGCCTCAGCCCAGATGATCAGCTACGAGCTCTCCTTAGGCCTGTCGGTGATCGGCGTGGTGATGCTGTCGCAGTCGCTGAGCCTGGTGGAGATTGTGGGCGCCCAAGCCAGGACATGGTTTATCCTCCTACAGCCTGTCGGGTTTCTCATCTTCCTGATCTGTGCGGTCGCCGAGACCAACCGCGCCCCCTTTGATCTCCCGGAGGCCGAGACGGAACTGGTGGCCGGCTTCCACGTCGAGTACAGCTCAATGAAGTTCGCCATGTACTTCATGGCTGAGTACGCCAATATGATCACCGTGTCGGCCATGGCGACCACACTGTTCCTGGGCGGGTGGAGGGGGCCGTGGCTGCCGCCGGTCGTCTGGTTTCTCGTCAAGCTCTACCTGCTGATCTTCCTCTTTATCTGGCTTCGAGGCACGCTGCCGCGTTTCAGGTACGACCAACTGATGCGGTTCGGGTGGAAGGTGCTGCTGCCCGTCGCGCTGGTCAACATCATGATTACGGCCGTATTCGTGGCGCTGAGGTAAAGATGGAATGGCTGGTGTTTGTGCCCCTGGCTGCTGTGGCGCTCGTGACCGCGGTGCTGGTCATCATCCTGCGGAATCCGGTTTACTGCGCCCTCTCGCTGGTCGGGACGTTCTTCGCGCTGTCTGGGCTCTATCTGCTGCTGCACGCGCAGTTCATCGCCGTCGTACAGGTGATCGTCTACGCCGGGGCGATCATGGTCCTGTTTCTGTTTGTCGTGATGTTGCTTGACCTGGGGCATGAACTGCCCGCCTGGCTGCAGCGTGATCGGTCCAGGCTCCTGCTCGGGATCGGTGTGGCGCTACTCCTGCTCATTGAGCTGGTCATCCCTGTCGGCTCCTGGACCGCTCGCGCACCCCAAGGCCCCCATACTTCCGAACTCGCCGGTACCTTCGGCAATACACAACTTGTCGGCCGCCTCTTATTCACCGATTTTCTCGTCCCATTTGAAATCACCTCCATCATCCTCCTCATCGCCATTATTGGCGCCATGGTCCTGGCCAGGAGGTAGTCATTCATGTGCGAGGTGCAACGTTCAACGTTCAAGGTAAATCCCCTCTCGCCCCCCTTTATCAAAGGGGGGTTAGGGGGATTTGGTGCGAGGTCTGAAGTGCAATGACAGCGACCGTGCCTTTGAGCGCCTATCTGATTCTGAGCGCTGCCCTCTTTGTCATCGGGGTAGCCGGGGTACTGATTCGGCGCAATGCGCTGGTGATCTTTATGGCGATCGAGCTGATGCTGAATGCGGTCAATCTTACCTTTGTGGCGTTCTCGAGGTTTCTCTACTCGATGGATGGGCAGATCATTGTGTTGTTTGTGATGGCGGTGGCGGCCGCCGAGGTGGCAGTAGGGTTGGCCATCATCATTGCGCTGTACGGAAACAAAGAGTCCGTGAATGTCGACGACATCAATCTTCTCAAGGGATAGTGTCCAGTTTTTCTATATAGCGTCATACACCGCAACAATAGCCGTCATTCCCGCGAAAGCGGGAATCCAGAAAGGCACTGGATTCCGGGTCAAGCCCGGAATGACGAACTGTCGGAGACTTGCGTCGTCATGTATAGTTTCGAGCTCGCAACCCTAAACCCGAAACTCTGAGACATGGTCTGGCTGATTCCAGTTATTCCGTTGGCGGGTAGTCTCGTCGTCGGCTTGATGGGCCGCCGGATGCCGCGCAGTCTGGTCGCGGTGATTGCCTGCGGTACCGCGTCGCTTTCGCTGCTGCTGTCCCTGATGGCGTTTATCCGTCTCCTTCAGATGCCGGCGGAAGGTCGCGCGCTCCGCGCCTCCCTCGGCTCATGGATCGCCTCCGGCGATTTCTCGGTCTCGTTCGGGTTCCTGTTCGATCCTCTCTCTGCCGTCATGGCGCTGGTGGTGTGCGGCGTGGGCCTGCTGATCCACATCTACTCGATCGGCTATATGGGGGAGGACCGCGACTATCACCGCTTCTTTGCGCTGCTCAATCTCTTCCTGGCCGAGATGCTGGTCCTGGTCCTGGCCGATAACTATCTCCTGCTTTTTGTGGGATGGGAGGGGGTGGGCCTCTGTTCGTACCTGTTGATCGGTTTCTGGTTTGAGCGACCGGCGGCGGCAGCCGCCGGGACCAAGGCCTTCCTGGTCAACCGGATCGGTGACAGCGCAATCGTTGTAGGACTGATCTGGATGATCCTGCTGTTCGGGTCGCTGGACTTTCAGACCGTGTTGGGGGATGCGCCGAATGTGCTGGTATACGGCTCTGTAACCGTGTCGTTGCTGACGCTTCTCCTGTTTATCGGGGCAACCGGTAAGTCGGCGCAACTGCCGTTGTATGTCTGGTTGCCCGATGCCATGGAGGGTCCCACGCCCGTCTCGGCGCTGATTCATGCCGCCACCATGGTGACGGCCGGTGTCTACCTGGTCGCGCGTTCCGCGCCGCTGTTCCAACTGGCGCCCGTGAGTCTGGAGATTATGGCCTGGGTTGGCGGCCTCACGGCCCTGTATGCTGCGAGCATCGCCATGGTACAGACCGACATCAAGCGGATCATCGCCTACTCGACCATCTCCCAGCTCGGCTATATGTTCTTAGGCTTGGGAGTCGGGGCCTACGCCGCGGGCATCTTTCACCTGATGACGCACGCCTTTTTCAAGGCCCTCCTCTTCCTGTCTGCGGGGTCGGTGATTCATGCACTGGCCGGCGAGCAGGATATACGGAAGATGGGGGGGCTGCGGCAGTCCCTTCGCGTCACGGCGGGGAGCTTTCTGGTCGGCGCGCTGGCGAACGCCGGCATCGCCCCTTTCGCCGGCTTCTGGAGCAAGGACGAGATCCTCTCTGCTGCCTATGGCTCCGGACACCAGTTGCTCTGGGTCATTGGGGCGCTGACCGCCGCAGGCACCGGATTCTATATGTTTCGCCTCTACTTCCTTGCCTTCGAGGGAAAGTCGAGGCTTGACGCGCATACCCTCGGCCACGTACACGAGGCGCCGTGGAGTATGCGCCTGCCGCTGGTGTTGCTGGCGCTCGGATCGGCGACTGTCGGGTTTGTCGGCGTTCCACCAGGATCGGGCCTGTTGCAGCGCTTCCTGGAGTCGGTCTTCCCCGCGTCGGCGCATGAGGCCTCGGCCGAGCCGAGCTCCGAGGCCGTGCTGGCGGTGGCGGCCCTTGTGATAGCAGTCGGCGGGATCGTCCTAGCCTTTCGGTACTATCTTCGGGATCCTGCCGGATCCGAGGCGCTGGCCGCGCGGTACCCTACCTTCTACCGTATCCTCCTGCGCAAATATTGGGTTGATGAGTTGTACGATGCGGCCGTCATCCGACCGATCGTCGGTTCCGCTCGCGCCATATCGGAGTCGTTCGACACGCGCATGATCGACGGGTCGGTCAATGGCGTTGCGGCGCTTACCATGCGCGCTGCGGGCCTGCTGAGGCGGTGTCAGACCGGCCAGGTTCCGGCCTATATCCTGTCGATTCTGGTGGGCGCAGTCGTCGTATTGGGATACCTGGCGTTTTCCGGATAGGGCACAGGGGCACGCATGAGTCTGACAGGCGGTCCGATCCTCTCAATACTGATTGCCATTCCGCTGTGTGGCGTCCTCTTACTCGTCTGTGTCGATGGGACGCGCGAGGCGCTGATCAAGCGGCTCGCGCTGGCCATTTCATCCCTGGATTTTTTCCTGTCCCTGATGGTGTATGCGCAATTCGATCCGGCTACGGCCGGGATGCAGTTCGTCGAGCGGGCGCCGTGGATCGAGTCGATCGGGAGCAGCTATCTTCTTGGCGTGGATGGAATCAGCCTCCCGCTGCTGCTGCTTACGACGTTTCTGACACCCATTGCGATCCTTGCCTCCTTTTCCGGGATCACCAACCGGGTGAAGGCGTACATGGTCTGTATGCTGCTGCTCCAGGCCGGCATGATCGGCGTGTTTGTGGCCCTGGATCTGGTACTCTTTTACCTCTTCTGGGAGGGGATGCTGATCCCGATGTATTTCCTGATCGGGATCTGGGGCGGCCGGCGGCGGGTCTATGCCACCTTGAAGTTTGTCCTCTATACGATGGCGGGAAGCGTCCTGATGCTGCTGGCGATGATCGTCGTTGCCTTTCTGCATCAGGAGAGCATGGGTCGGTTGACATTTGACCTCACGGAGTTGATCGGCCGGCCGATTCCGTATGGCACGCAACTGTGGCTCTTTGCCGCCTTTGCCCTCGCCTTTGCCATCAAGGTGCCGATGTTTCCGTTTCACACATGGTTGCCGGATGCCCACGTGGAGGCGCCGACGGCGGGAAGCGTCCTGTTGGCCGGGGTGCTCTTGAAGATGGGGACGTACGGGTTCCTCCGATTCGCGCTGCCGCTCTTTCCGGAAGCGGCTGTCGCCTTTACCCCGTTGATCTCTGTGCTGGCCGTCATCGGTATCCTGTACGGCGCGCTGGTCGCCATGGTGCAGGATGACCTCAAGCGACTGGTCGCGTATAGTTCAGTGAGTCACCTGGGATTCGTGATGCTTGGGATCTTTGCGATGAACCTGCAGGCCGTGGAGGGCTCCATCCTCCAAATGGTCAATCATGGCCTCTCCACCGGCGCCCTTTTCCTGCTGGTGGGGATGATCTATGAGCGGCGCCACACGAGGATGATAGAGGAGTTCGGCGGACTCTCGCGGGCGCTTCCTCGCTTCGGTCTCTGCTTTCTGGTGGTGATGATGTCGTCCATCGGCCTGCCGGGCCTGAACGGGTTTGTCGGAGAGTTCCTGATCCTGGCGGGAACCTTCCGTGTCCACAAAGGGTATGCGGCGCTGGCGGCCATCGGCATCATCCTGGCGGCGGTCTATATGCTCTGGATGTGGCAACGCGTGATGTGGGGGCAAAGCCGACGGGCAGATAATCTCACGCTCAAGGATATCGGCGGCCGTGAGATGGCGATGCTGATCCCGATCATCCTGCTTATTGTGTGGATCGGCCTGAATCCCAATCCCCTCCTCAGGAAGATGGATGCGTCCGTCGCTCAGCTCATCGAACAGGTCGCCGGTTCACCACAAGCTGATCGGCTGTTGCCGCTTCGCGGTTCCAGGTTCCAGGTTCCACGGTCTGAAATTGCACATCCTATCTTTAACCCGAAACCCCAAACCCGAAACTCTAGACCGATGTGAGCCATGGAACTTGTGCTGCCTCAGATTGATTGGACTCCTTTTGCGCCGCTCATACCGGTGGCCGTAGGCGGACTCACAACGTTGGTGGTCGATCTTTTTCTTCCGCCAGGGCGGAAACAATTCATCGCCCTCCTGAGCCTGATCGCGCTTGCGGCGTCGATCCTTCTCGCGATCAACTCATGGGGATTGGTTCGCTACGGGGTTCATGACGCGGTCGTGTTGGATCGGTTTTCGCTCTTCTTTTATCTCGTACTTGGCCTGGTCGGCATACTGACCATCCTGCTGTCGATGGGGCATCTTGACGCAGCGGCGGCTGACCAGGGCGAGTATTACAGCCTGGTGCTCTTCTCGATATTGGGGATGATGCTGATGGCCGCAGGTGGGGACCTGGTCGTCATTTTTCTGGGGCTGGAAACCTTCTCGCTTGCCCTGTACATTCTCGCCGGGTTCTGGAAGACAGAGCTTCGCTCGAACGAGTCGGCGCTGAAGTACCTCCTACTGGGGGCCTTTGCCAGCGGCTTTTTCCTCTACGGCATTGCCCTGGTGTATGGGGCGACCGGCACGACCGTCCTCCGACAGATTGTGGCCGTTCTGGCCGATGGACATTCGCCCGAGCCCCTGTTCCTGGTCGGGGGCGGATTGCTGCTGGTTGGGTTCGGCTTCAAGATCGCCTCCGTCCCGTTCCATATGTGGGTCCCGGACGTATATGAGGGGGCGCCTACCTCCGTGACGGCGTTCATGATCGCCGGGACCAAGGCCGCTGCCTTCGCCGCCTTCCTGCGGGTATTCCTTCTGGCAGTGCCTGCGCTGCACATACGTTGGTCGGCAGCGATCTGGGTGCTGGCGGTCCTCACGATGACCGTAGGCAATCTGGTAGCCCTGGTACAAAGCAACATCAAGCGGATGCTCGCCTACAGCTCGATCGCTCATGCCGGGTATCTGTTGGTCGCATTGGTCGCCGGCGGATCATCCGGAGTGACCGGCATTCTCTTCTACCTGGTCGCCTATGCCTTAATGAACCTTGGCGCCTTCGCCGTCATCATCGCGGTACAAGGTCGTGATCAGGAGCGGCTGTTGCTGACCGACTATGCCGGTCTTGGATGGCAGCGTCCGGCCCTGGCCGCCTGCATGGCTGTCTTTATGTTTTCGCTGGCCGGCATCCCTCCGACAGCCGGTTTCATGGGTAAGCTGTATATCTTCAGCGCCGCGCTTGAAGGCCACTATCCCGGCCTGGCAGTGATCGGTGTCCTGAACAGCGTCATCTCAGTCTACTTTTATCTTCGCGTCATCGTCATCATGTACATGAGTGAGGCAGCCTCCCCGCCGCCGCTGGTCCCGGCCTCTGCAGCGGCTGTCCTGGCCGTGCTGGTATCTGTGCTGGGAACCCTTCACCTTGGCCTCTTCCCGGCGAGGTTGCTCGATCTGGCGCGGCAGTCGGTCTCCGCGATTACAGGATGAAAGGGTCTCTATCCATGAGAGCGATCAAGATTCCCGAAAAGACCGTTACCAGGCTGTCGATCTACCTGCGCTGTGTGGAGGAGTTGGAGGGTGAAGGGACGGCGAGCGTCTCGTCCAAGCAGCTCGCCGACCGTTTCGGCCTGAACTCTGCTCAGGTGCGAAAAGACCTGGCATACTTCGGCCAGTTCGGTATCCGGGGTCTGGGGTACTACATCACCCCGCTCCGGCATAGTCTGGAGGAGATTCTCGGCCTCAAGCGGGCATGGGAGGTGGCTCTGGTCGGGTTGGGGAATCTGGGCTCTGCGTTGATTGCCTACAGGGGGTTCCAGGAGAAAGGATTCAAAATCTCTGTCGTGTTCGACCGGGACCCGGGCAAGGTCGGTCGGCGGATTGACGGGATCCCGGTAATGGATACAGGGACGATCGTCTCGGTTGTCCGCAAGCGGAAGATCAAGATCGGAATTTTAGCGGTTCCCGCCGCCGGCGCTCAGGCCGTCCTCGATGCGCTCGTAAAGGGCGGGGTCATTGCGGTCTTGAATTTCGCCCCCGCCCAATTGACCGCCCCCGATTCGGTGAAGGTCCAGAATGTCGACCTGTCAGCCCTCTTGAAAACGCTGAGCTACCATATCGCCCGGGCCGAGCAGCCGAAACCCCGCACCCCTTGACCCCGTCGCCTACGGCTTTCCTTTCTGACTGAGGAGGGCGTCAATCGATTTGTGAAACTCCTCCTCGGTCATTGCCCCCCTCGACCGTCCATAGAGGCTTCCGTCTGGATTGATCAGGAAGGTGGTCGGCGTACCTTCGATTTGATAGCGTCTGCCGATCTCGCCGTCGGTATCGCGTCCCACAGGGTAAGGGAGCTTATACGTCTCGATAAACCTGCGCGCGTCGGCTTCGTTGTCCCAGGCGACGTTGACGCCCAGCATCACGAGGCCCTTGCCATTGTACTGCTGGTAGATCTTTGCCAGAACGGGAGCCTCCCGTTGACAATGGGGTCATTTGGAGTGAAAGAAGTTGATCAGCACCGGCTTGCCGCGAAAATCCTTCAGCGCGATCGACTTGCCGTCCAGCAGCGGCATCGTAAAGTCCGGGACAGGCGCCGCGTGGGCCGCCTGCGCAACCAGCAGTGTGCCGACCAACAAAGCTGTGAACATCGCTTTTCGCATGGGATTGCTCATCTCTGATACCTCCAATGTCAGTGGGGTCTATAGAGTCAATCGAGTCTGTTGGGTCTATTGGGTCATTGAGTCCGTTGAGTCAACTCAATAGACTCAATACACTCGAAGGACTCAATTAACGGTTGTTCCTCAATCCAGACCATACTCTTGCCAGCGTCGGTCTACGGCAGCCTTGGTCTCATGATCCATGACCTGTTCATCCGGCCAGTCGCGCATGAACCCCTCCTCTTTCCACTTTCGCGTTCCGTCGATCCCCATCTTTGAGCCATACTTGGGCAGCCGACTGGCATGATCCAGGGTTTCGACCGGGCCCATGACAAATTCGATATCGCGCTCCGGGTCGATGTGGTTGAGGACCTTCCAGACCACTTCCGCCGGGTTGCGGACGTTCACGTCCTTGTCGACGACGACGATCACCTTCGAGAACATCGCCTGGCCCATGCCCCAGATCGCGTGCATGATCTTACGCGCGTGGCCCGGGTACGCCTTGTCGATGCTGACGATAACAAGATTGTGAAAGACCCCGGCAAACGGCATGTGGAAGTCCACGATCTCCGGCAACTGTTTTCTGAGGAGGGGGAGGGACATCCGCTCCACGGCCGTCCCCATGTGGCAGTCCTCCATGGGCGGGCGGCCGACGATAGTGGTTTGGTAGATCGGGTCCCGGCGGTGGGTGATGGCCGTCAGATGAAAGACGGGGTAATAGTCGGGGAGGGAGTAAAAGCCGGTATGATCGCCGAACGGCCCTTCCAGGCGCAACTCATCCGGTTCGACATACCCTTCCAGCACGATTTCGGCGTTGGCCGGGACCTCCAGATCAACGGTCTCGCACGGGACGAGTTCGACTGACCGTTTTCGCAGGAAGCCGGCGATCAGCATCTCGTCGATCCCGTCGGGCGCCGGGATGACTGCCGACAGGGTCGTAGCCGGATCGGGCCCAATGGCCACGGCGACCTCGGTGCGGCGCCCAAGCCGTCGGTTTTTTTCGTAGTGTCTCGCGCCGCCGTGGTGGATGTGCCAGTGCATCCCCGCGGTCCGTTCATCGTAGATCTGCATCCGATACATACCGCAGTTGCGCGTGCCGGTGTCCGGATCTTTGGTGAAGACCAGGGGAAACGTGATGAACCGGCCGCCGTCCAGCGGCCAGCACTTGATGACCGGCAACAGGTCAAACGAGGGCTCTTGCGTGATGCGCACCTCCTTACACGGGCCGTCCTTCACCCGTTTGGGCAGGTAGCTCGCCATCTCCGTCAGCTTCGGCAACATTTTGAGTTTCTCGAGCCACCCTTCCGGACTCTTGATCTCGAGAATGCCGTCCAGCTCCCCGGCCAGTTCGTCCAGCGAGGCGCGCTGCAGCGCCAGGCACAGATGCGCCTCCGAGCCGAAGGCGTTGATCAGGAGCGGCATGGGCGAGCCCTTGACCCGCTCGAACAGCAGCGCCGGTCCAAGACGCTTGCTGACCCGATCAGTGATCTCGGTGACCTCGAGAATCGGATCGACCTCGGTCTTAATCCGCCTCAGCAGCCCCCGCTGCTCCAGCGCCGCAATAAACGCCCGCAGATCCTCGTATGCCATCACAACTCCAGCTATTAGCTATCAGCGTTCAGCTTTCAGCTAGAATCCGGAAAGAATTAGGCCCTAAATGCCCACAGAAAGACGGCTGAGACAGCTCTGGCTGACCGCTGAGAGCTGACGGCTGATCGCTGTCCTATTGAACGCTGCCACTATAGCGGAGGGGGGTGAGGTCGGCAAGCAAAAATGGGTCAACCGAGACCAGTCAAAACGCATGGTCTTTGGTCCCTGCGCTGCGACGCGATCAGTGCGGGCGGAGAGTATGTCTTGGCCGTCGCCCGCAGCGCCTCTTGTTGACACAGGAGCCCAGCCCATGTGGATCGATACGTCACCCGGAAGGGTACACCGCCTTTCTGCTATTTTCATACCTTTTGAATCGGGGTGGGTTCATTCCCCGCGGAGTGACAAACGTCATTTGACAGGTTACACTTGAAATAGATGCCGATCAGGAGTGTTAGACATAAAGGACTGAAGCGCCTCTTTGAACACGATGGGAAGGAGAGAACTGCGATATCCATGAAGAATCCCCCTCACCCCGGCGGCGTGATCCGCCGCCAAGTGATCGAGCCCCTCGGTCTTTCGATCACGAACGCCGCAGATATCCTCGGTGTCACTCGGCAAACCCTGTCATTGCTGCTGAATGAGCGCACCGACCTGTCGTCGGAGATGGCACTACGGGTCGAGAAGGCGTTCGGCCCGAAGATGGATCACCTGATGAAAATACGGGGACACCATACTCATTTCTGAACTTCAGTGGCGCTTCCCTTGTCTCGCCGTTTACAAGACGGGTGCAACCGATCTGTCATTGGCTTGTTGTGGTTCACGCTGACTGGGCTCGTTTTTCCGCGGGAACGAAACGAATCTCGACCCGGCGGTTCAACGCCGCCGCGATGCGATTGAGCATCGCCAGGGAATGTCCTTCGTAATCGGCGTCTTCAAGACGGCAAATCACCGATGCGGTGGTACCGACCAGCCGTGCCAGTTGCCGTTGAGTCAGGCCGGCCTTGGTGCGCAACGCGACGATTTTGCGCGCGACATGGTCGTCGGCCCGCGCCTTCTCCAAGGCGGCAAGCCGCTCCGGTTGCCCCTCGTAGTAGCGCCGATGGAGAATGTCTACCGCGTCCGTCGCGGTTCTCTTAGTAGTGGACTTAGCCATGATCAGCCCTCCTTATACGTGTGCCGCTCGGGATCCAGTGCCAACTTTCGCTTTCTCCGGATCGCTTCCTCGATGTCGCGCGCCGGCACCTCGCGCTCCTTGATAAGCCCATGGGTGAGAATAGCAGCGACACGCCCGTGAAAGAAATACAGGATGCGATAATTCACTCCCCGCCGCACGACGCGTAACTCGTAGATACCATCCCGCAAGTAATCTGCCTCCGGTCGGCGGAGTTCATGGCCGAGATCGCGGAGTCGTTCGATGCGGACGCGGCACTTGTCTTGGACCTTGGCAGGTAGTCGGTCCAACCAATCGAGCACGGGAACCTCTCCCGTTTCCTCCTGGTAAAAGACGACCTTAACCTTAGGCATGCCACTACGTTCTTATGTTCGCATTATTGCGAACATAGGTCAAGAACAGATTGGGCCGTCGCTCGGACGAACTGTCGTGAGGAACCATACCGTAGTACCAGTAGAACTTAGTGGATTGCTGGACTTTCTCGTGTTTGCCGAGGACTTCGAGAGCCGATTTCAGTATCTGTTCGATGGACGTGTCCATAAATTTTAAAATTACCAGATTCAGAACCACAAGTTGGCAGAAATGAACACGCGAAGTCGCAGTCATCGGTAAGGACTTGGGGGTGGAGATCGAACACGCTCATATGATACCCCCACTCAATCCGCGTCCAGCAACCACTGATACGCCGCGTGGACTGTGACACCGGGAGGCACCTTGAGGGACAACTGGTCGAAATTCAGCACGATCAGCGTCTGTGTGGCCCGCGGATGCTCGCGTGACGCGTCCTCCAACGCCCGCACCTCGCGCTCCCTGGTTTCTGCTGTGCCGATGTCGGCGCACACCTGGATGAGTTCCTCCCGCCCATCGTGAAATCGCGCCAAAAAATCCACTTCGTAACCGGCTTCCGTTCGCACGTAACCTACCTCGGCCTGGCGACGATCCAACTCGTGCAGCACCACCGTCTCCAGGGCGTATCCTACATTTGACCGGCCTGTTCGATCAAACGCCCCGATCATGCCGGTGTCTACCGGGTATACCTTGCGCGGGTTCGAATTGCGGCGCCGTTCCGATTCCGTGGCCAGGGGGACACATCGCAGCAAGAAAGAGTCTTCCAAATACCCCACCATCGCGTGCAACGCATCCTTGGCTACACCCAGCCCTTGAGCCTTCAGGTCCTGATGGAGCCGATGCACGCTGAACCGTCCGGTGGGGTTCTTTAGGCACTGCCGGGTCAACCAGCGGAGCGCTGCCACCTGCGTGACACTGCGGCGTTCCACGATATCGCGGAACAGCACCGTGTCCACATAGCCCTGCAACAGATCGATGCGCAACCCCGACGCAAGCCCTTGCGCCTCCGGAAATCCGCCTGCTGTCAGGTACTCACCTAAGAGTTGTTCTACCCGCGACCGCTCTGGGGCAGCCAGTGATCTGGCCTCCCCTTCGGGTTCCTGTCCGCGATGCCGCAGAAACTCCCGGAAGCTGAACGGCCGGATGATGGTTTCGGTGCCGCGTCCCCGCAACGAGGTATGCACCTCTCGGCTCAACATCCGCGCAGACGACCCGGACACCACCATTTGGACTCGCTCTGTGTCCATGACCCGCCGCACAAAGCGTTCCCACCCGTTCACCACTTGGATCTCGTCTAGCAGCCACCACACTGTTGCCCGCCGGCGCCAGTCGGGGTACCGTCGATAATATTCCTCCAGCAGCATCCCCAATTGCTCCAATGGCAACCCCGCCAAGCGATCGTCATCGAAGCTCAGGTACACCACGCGCGCGGCCTCGGCCGATGTCCGCCACTGCGACTGTAGCTGTCTAAGGTAGGTTGTTTTCCCTGCGCGCCGCATGCCGACGACTGCATGGACCTTACCGGGGATCGGCGGCAGCGTGACATCACGCGGCGTCGCCGCCAGTTCCAGACCGGGAGCGACCGCCGCGCTCAGCTTGTCATTTAATACAGGGTGGAGGCTCATTGTTCTTGTGATACTCTATAATATAGGTGTCCTTTATATAAGGACAGAATACCAGTAATCAGTCACTAATACAAGGACACCCTGCTATCTTCCCGTATTTGCTGTTCCCACGTGATGGGCCGCCTCGGATCGACCCTGAGCGGCGTTACGTGCCGCAATCTCCAGGTTCAGGATTAACAGCGGGCTAGAGATGAGGTGGGGTCGGCAAGCCGAAATTGATCGACGACCGCGCCTTCGACCTTATTCGACGAGCGGATTGCGCACGGCAAGATCCGGAAACCGTCCGAAATGGCGATTACCCGCCGCGCCCCTCATAGATCGAATCTCGGATGCGATCCCATGAGGCCGTAGCCAGGCCTGGTTGAATCCCGCTACCTTTGAACGTGGCTTTTCGGAGATGAAACCTGCCATCTTGTGCCCGCTCAGTGAGAATCCGGCGCAACCCCTCTTCTACAAGGGCTCGCAATGTGGTGCCTTCGTTGGCAGCCAATTGTCTGGCATCACGCAGAAGTGAATCAGTCACCTCTATGGTAGTCTTCATATGGGACGATGTATCAGGAGCCCATACCGCTGTCAAGTTAAGTAGCGTTCGCGTCTCTGAACATCTTGACAGGTCAGTGGAAAGGCGAGAGAATCGCCCTAATTTTTCAAGGCTTTTTCGAGCGAGTTCGGTCGACCCATCTACTCCATCATAATTGGTGATACTCATATCCGGGATTAAATCATGAGCCCCGTCTCTCCGCTCCTCATTACACGATTTATGCAGCTCCCGCGACGCCCGGACGAGGTCTGGCAGGGCGGCCTCGTGCGGCTGCCGGCCTGGATAGAGGACGGCCCCGATGGCAGGCCCTACCGACCATGGGCCGCGATCTGGATCAGCCTGCGTACCGGATGTGTGCACATGAAGATGCAGCCGGAGGCTGGGATGCGCGACCCCGGCCTGGCGCTGGAGACGCTGTTGGAGCTCGGACTCAAGAAGAAGCTCGCCGGATGTCGCCCGGCGCGCCTCGACGTAGCCAACGACGAGGTCGGCGCCTATCTTGTGCGCGCGTTGGATGATGAGCAGCTTACCTATACCGTGTCCGGCGATCTGGGGGAGGTCAAGCAGGTGCTGACCCTTTACAGGGAGAGTATGGGCGGCGCGCCGCCGCTGCCGGATGCGCTGGATGCGCCCGGCGTGACGATCGAGAGGATGCGGGCCTTCGGCGAAGCGGCGAGGCGTGTCTATCTGGCAGCGCCATGGCGTTATCTCAGCGATGAGGACCTGATCCATATCGAGGCGCCCACGGCGGCGCGAGACCTTCGGCATGTCACGGTGCTGGGCGGAGCAGGGCAGGTGTGCGGTTTGGGGTTCTTCGAGACGCCGGAGGATTTCGAGGCCGTCCAGGCCGACCCGGATCCGGAGAGATTCATGCACACCCGAGCCCGGTGGGCAGTGTGGTACGGTTCGATTGATGAGATGCCGTTCGGCGACGCAGACCTCTGGGAGGATCACGGGCTCCCGGTGGCCGCAGATCGCGCGTATCCGGTCGCGGTGCGGGTCGGTCCCGATGCCGCGGTTGCGCGTCCGGACGCGAAGGTCCTCGCCTACCTGGAAGGGCTGCTGCTTGCGTTGGCGGACACGAGCGAGGGGGAGATTGACAAGGGACGCTGGAGTCGCCAAGTTCGAAGTGATGACGGGCCACAGACGTTTACGCTCTGCATCCCCGCGCTGCTGGAGCCGCTCGATGCCCCGCCGCAGGCGCCGCGCGGCGGTATCCCCGACCGGCGGATCATGGAGCGGATTCTGGCCGAAATGGAGCGGTTTACGGCTCAATCCGAGTGTACCGATCCGGAGGAGGTCAACCGGGTGATGCAGGAGCGGTTCGTCGGCCCGTTCGACGCGATCCCGTCTACCGCCGCTACACCTCTCGAGCGGGCGCAGGATCTTATGTATCGGGCGGTTGAGGCGCGTGGCCGCCGCCGGACGCAACTGGCCCGCAAGGCCCTGGAGCTGTCGGCCGACTGCGCTGATGCGTATGTGACGCTGGCGGAGCAGGCTGCGGACCCCGAGACGGCTCGTGACCTGTATGCGCAGGGGGTCGCGGCCGGGGAGCGCGCGCTGGGGCCGCTGGCCTTCGAGGAAGGTGCGGGGCATTTCTGGGGAATCGTCGGAACCCGACCCTACATGCGTGCCCGTTTCGGGTTGGCGCAGTGCTTGAAAGAACTGGGCCAGGTAGACGATGCGATCGGCCACTTCCAGGCGCTGCTCCACCTTAACCCCACCGATAATCAGGGCGTCCGGGACGTTCTCCTGCCGGTCTTGCTTGCCGCGGGTCGAGATGATGAGGCTGGCGCGCTACTCGAGCAATTCGGCGATGACATCAGCGCGACCTGGACATACGGGTGGGCCCTCTGGACGTTTCGTCGGGAAGGGGACAGCCGGGTTGCGCGGGACCGATTGCGAGCGGCGGTCCGCGCGAATCGGTACGTGCCCAAGTATCTCACCGGCAAGGCGGGATGGCCGGGTCCCTTGCCGGAATCGTACGCATTCGGCAGCGAGGAAGAGGCCGTGCTCTGCGCCGACGATCTTGGCGACGCCTGGCAGGCAACCCCAGGCGCAGAGGCATGGCTGACGGCATCCACGCCAAAGCCTAAGCGAACATCTCGGACCCGCCGCAGTCGGTAGTTCATCCGGCTGTGCTTCGCAGGGCGCTCTCAACGCATTTCTTTCTTGACACTTCCCGGCGCTTTCCGATACAAGACAACGGTCACACGTGAATGCACCGCGTTTGGAGGAGCACGATGAAGCTCATGATCAGCGTGCGGGATGAGCACGAGGCGACAGCCGCTTTGGTCGGCGGAGCAGATATCATCGACATCAAGAACCCGGCGGAAGGATCGCTGGGCGCCGGGCGGCCGGAGACTATCGCAGCGGTTGTACGAGCGGTTCGGGCCGCTGCCCCTGTCAGCGCCTCCATCGGCGACGTCCCGAATCTTCCGGGAACCGTGGCTCTTGCCGGTCTGGGTGCCGCCACCTGCGGGGTTCGATTCGTCAAGGTGGGATTGCTGGGGGCCAGGACAGACGCGGAGGCGGCTGGCCTGCTTGATGCTGTCAGCGGCGCGTTGCGGATGGCAAACGATACCGTGGGTCTCGTTGCCTGCGCGTACGCCGATGCCGCCCTCGTCGGTTCGCTCGATCCGTTTGCGCTTCCCGAAGCGGCCGCCCCTTTTGTCGAAGGGTGCCTCATCGATACCGTCATTAAGGACGGGCGTACGCTGTTCCAGTGCCTCCCCGAGGAGGCCATCAGTCGCTTCATCCGGCAGTGTCACGACCGGGGGCTCTTCTGCGGTCTGGCGGGTTCCCTGCAACAGGCCGATCTCTCACGAGCCCTGGCGCTCGGGGCGGATATTGTGGGTGTCCGAACCGCGGCCTGCGAAGGGGGACAGCGGAGCGGCGCTATCTCTGCGAAGCTGGTAGAACGCCTCAAAAACAGGGTAAAGGGTTTAGGGTGTAGGGTGTGGGACGAAGAGAAAGAAAAGAGCACAGGAAGGAAGCTGCTCCCGACCCACTAGGCTCCCCTCTACCCTCAATCCTGTTTGTTTTGCCTCACGCCTCGCATGACCACGCACGTCCCCACTGTCTTCCCGGACTCCAGCCACTCCTTCACGCGGGCCTGGCGCGTTCCATTGATGATCCAACAGCAGTCAATCCCATTCAGCCACCTGCCGAACTCGCGGTCCACGCCGCTGTACCGCGAAAGGTGTGAGCGTGCGACGCTCGGAAGCAGGGGCGCCGACGGGTCGATTTTCGGATCACGCGCGAAGATTCCATCCACGGATTTCAGCAGCAGCAGGGCGTCCGCCTTCACAAGCCCGGCGATATAAGCGGCGATCGAATCCGAGGTGACCTCCCACGAAGGCTTGAAGGGATCCCGGCGTGCAAGGGATCGGGAGGGGAGGTAGACCGGAAGTCGGCCTCCTCGGATTACCTGCATGACCTGATTCAGACTGGAGGCGGGCTCAGCCCGGGAGGCGAGGTCACACAACTGAAGACCGTACTGATCCATCGCCAGGACAGCCATCCGATGTGCGGCGCGTTCGGAAAGTCGTGATCGGCGATACTCCGCCCGCACCAGATCGGCAAAGACCCCGCCACCCGGAACCACCAACACGTTGGTGGAACCCTTCCACCGCTCGATAGAGTCGAGCAGCTTCCCTATACCTTTCCACGTACCGAGACTCCCGCCCACCTTGATGACGACATCGATCTTCATGATTCAGCTCTCAGTAGTCAGTGGTCAGCTTTCAATGCTCCGTCAGCGGATTGTATATGAGGCGTCTCAAATTGGGTGCTCCGTGAATTGCATATTAATTCTTTGTCGCATATAATAAAATTTGATAATTTATGTCAAGCTCTTCCTCCGCTTTGGGAGGACCAGGGACACGAAACCGACCGCTTCGCGGCGGCTGAGCCCCGTGGTACACCCCAAAAGAAATAGCCGCAACAGCTATTTGCGAACGAAGAGTGTAACTGTTCAATTCACTTCGCATTTCTGCTGAATTAAAAGGTAGTCCTACAAGGATGGATGGACGGCGGCAGCAGCAGAAACCAATCAAAATGGCTGCGCAGCGTTGAGCTGTTTTACAGTGTGGCAGCGCCCTAATCACATGTGGTAAGTGCTCTATAAGTAGCTGAATGTAAACATCTTAGCAGCCCTACACAGGTGCCTCAAGATGCAGATCCTGCACAGATTGGACGAGTTTCTATTCGGGTTGTTTCCCAAAGCGCAGGAATCAGGGAACGACGCTGAAGTCCTGAAGGACGAAATGACCAAGTTCTATACGTTCGGACCCTACAAACCCATTGTTACGCTCGAGGGTGGCTGGGTCAAAGTCGAAATCAACACGCCAGTCATACTATCCGAAGAATCTGACTTTAGAAAAGTCGTTGCATTAGCTGAAAAACGGAAATTTGCGGAAGTCAAACCAATCCTGAGAAATCTCATCTCGAAGAATAGGACGAACTCTGAATATTATAGGATTAACGGTCAAATTCTATCGGAAGAGGGAGACCAGGAAGGTGCCATCAATTCTCTTATTGACGCTTTAAGATGGGACCCAAAGAACGCATGGGCGTTACTGATGATGGGAAACATCTTTGCAAAATATAAGGACGACATCGCGACTGCGATGAAATACTACGACCAAGTTCTGAAAGTCGATTCGCGAAACAATATTGCAATGAACAACATAGGCGCGAATCTGATGCGGCAAGGAAAAACCGAGGCTGCAAAGAAGTATTTTCATGAGGCGCTGAAGATAAATGCCAACTATGCCAATACTTATTATGCGCTTGGACTGGTCGCCGAAGTCGAGAATGATCCGTTTAGCGCATTTGACCATGCAATAACCACTTTGAAGAAGAGCGCGAATCCCAAGGATGCCCTGTTCCAGAACGCATTGCAACTCGCGCTCAGCTCAGCAAAGAAAGTTGTCGAAACGGGAAGTGGAGCCGAAATACTGTCTGAGTATGTACATCGACTCGAATCCCAATGTGGCACGAAGATCGAGTTGGTCGAAGATCCCTCAATTCCAGTTGCTGCAAAGTTTGAACTTGCCGAAAACTACGGCAGATCAAACCATGTTGTACGATACAATCCGAATAACCCAGCAGTAGTCCATTTACAGATGCATGAGCTTGTCCATTTGTCTTACATTATTGAGGCCCGAAGAGCCGACGCAAACCTGTTGTTTGTGACGTCCCAAAAGCAGAAGGCGGAGTTCGTACAAGGGATAGACTATTCCATCAGGAAATTGCGCAAAAAGGGGTTTTCTGAAGAATCCATCTCATGTTTCTGCGCGACTCTTTTTGATGGAATCAATCTGCAGATCTTCAATGCCCCCATAGACCTTTGCATAGAAGACTTTCTTTACCATCAATCCAAGGAGCTACGGCCATATCAATTCGTCTCCCTGCTTGGTTTGTTGAAGCAAGGTTTGTATGCGGTCACAAACAAGGAAATCGTTGAACATGCGCCGCCAAATGTACTGCGGAGTAGCAAGATCTACAATAAGGTAGTTCACCGCGGGTTGGGAAACTGCTGTACTCCCTTCTCCAGAAGCTGAAAGGCGATGTTGGCGCGCCCCAACTCGAAGATCCTAATTTCGATCAACGTCTGGCAGAGTTGCGAAGCAATGGCAACGCGTCCTCGATTGTCCACAAAATTGTCGGGATGCTGCTCATCTTTCGAGAGGAGAATTTCACCTCGTTCTGGCTTGTGTGACCATGCGCGCCGAAGCCGAACTGCTTGCAGTGAAGCTGCCCGGACTGGCAACGTTCTTAGTGTGTGGACCAACACCTCGCGAGCACCTCGCAACCAGCCCGACCCTCGCATGCACGACCGTGTCCCATACAGACAACGCCGCCATTGTCGAATTGAGTGTACTTTCTGAATCGGCCAATGGCGGACGCACCGCAACGACAATCCCATTCCTGTTTGAGCAGACCGACTATCTATTCAACCTGGCGCTAGACCCCGATAATGAATGTAAGCCTCGACTGCTATTGCGTGGTCAGGATTTGCTCTCTGGCCGGCGACGGATTGGCGGTCTCAACGTCTATTCCGTGCCGGTTAATTTCCAATCAGAGATAGGGTACTCCGACGTTGAGCTGTGGCTTGGCAGCAGGCGATGTTTCACCCTGCGACTTGAGGTCTTCCCGACCAAACTCGACTACAGAACCGATCTACTCGAACTGCGGGCGGACCTTCAGATGGAGGTGCGCTCGCTTGTGTTTGAGTTGTATGGGCGTACGTTTCAAACCCTACACCGCAAATCAGGACAACGTCCGACGGACATCGAATGGCTGACACTGCTTCGCGGCGAGTTCCAAAAACTTACCCGTGCGTTGGAAATTATTGCACGCTCTCCATTGCAGCACGTCGAAGTCACTCATGTGCTTGACTGTTCACTTCGTCCGGTACGCCCAAGCGCTGAAGTCCGGAACTATCTGCGGAGAAACAGCAACAAATGTGTCCAGGCCGCGAAAGGACATTTCACAGCAGGTGGGCGCTCATGGTTGTCGCCTGAAGTGCCGCGGATGAGTAAGACGCTCACGCCGAATACCGCTGAAAACCGGTTTGTCGCTTCCACGATCAGCCGAATCCGCAGCCGATTGGGTCGTCTTCAAAGTCAACTCGCAGGAGTTCCAAGTCGCGAACGCTTCGCGCAGTGGACAAATTTCCTGACGGATGCCGACCGAAAGCTGCACCGTTTTCAGACGCAGACTTTCCTTGCCAATCTTCCGGCGCAACAGTCCCATCCAGCGCCGACGCTTGCGTTGCATCTGACGTCGGGTTATCGAGAATTCTTTTCCTCCTCGCTCGCTTTGGAATCGGTGTTAGAGGTTGGCGGCGGACCACTCGAACTGCCCGAAAAGGATCTTGCGACACTGTACGAATTGTGGTGCTTTGTCGCTCTAGCCAGTATCCTGCGTCAAGAGCTTGGCCTGACCCCTCGCCCTCCAACGTGGCTACGCGTCACCCAACGCCGGGTTGCGTTGGAACTCGTTCAGGGCAAAACTTCGGTTTTGAGCTTGGAGCGGGACGGCGAGGAATGCGTTCGCGTGGTGTATAATCGTGAGGACCCTACACCAACGGGAAGCTGTCGGCCCGACAACACGCTGGAAATTTTCAAACACGGCGCGAGGCGCCCCTTCCGTTACGTCTTTGACGCCAAATACCGCTTGCAGGACGATCCCGATTACATTCGCACGCATCACGCGCCAGGCCCGCCGCCTGATGCGATTCATCGAATGCATGCCTATCGCGATCAAATCGTCGCAGAACAAGCCGCGAGCATTCCGGGGCAATCTGTGGAAGCCACGGTATGGGATCTCGGTTACCGCCAATGGGTGCAACAGACCGTCGGTGCGTTCGTGCTGTATCCGTATGCTGGAGCCGACGCTGACAGGAATCGATTTGTAGAAGCCATTGGCAAAGTCGGCGTTGGTGGTGTTCCCTTCCTGCCTTCGCGGCGCGGAGAGGTCACACATCTTCTGCGGAACATCATTCAAATGTCAACTGAAGCTGTCGAAGATACGGCGGTGGAGTTGAGCACCACCGATGAGCGGAAGCGAATCGAGTGGGCGCACGATTACGGGCTCATTGCCATCGTGCCGTTGCGGGAACAACTCGAGTATATCCTCCGGTCCGGGATTTACCACACCCCTTACGACAAACACCGGAAGTGGGGTCTGCGACTGCGGGCGGACTTCATATTGTTCCTACTGAGCGAATCCAAATTTCCTGATCAGAGCGGCGTGGCGTATCAGGCTGAAATCAAGTCCATCCACTTCGGAGACCGGCGAGAAATTATTCCTCCGCCACCACCCTCTCAGCGCGGCAGCAGTGAGACTGATCGCTACGTTTGGTTCACACTCACAAAGATAGAGCCCTTACCCCGACCGTTGACTTACACTGGTCAGCCGCCGCGCTTTGCCTTCACGACGCGTCTGGCTTTCAAAGAAGCGTCAAATGTCGCCGAACTTATCCTCATCCGCGAGCCGGAGCGCCGATTTTACAGTGAATGTCGGCTCGCCGGATTTGATGTAGCGGTCTACGATGAATCCAGCGGTACGGAACAAGTATTTGATGTCGGACAGTTGCGCTTGCGCTTTTCTGTCAAGAAACCGAGTAGCCCGGCGGTTACCGTACGGTTTGATCCTTGGACAGCCCGGTTCAGCGGATTTGGATTCGAGTTTACGTGGAGCGAGTTGATGTTCAGACCGAAAGACTGTCTTGAGTCCTTTTCCTTATAGGCACTTCAGTAACAGACAGTACAGACAGTAACAGTACACATACACATAAAGGGGTTAAAGGGGTCTAAAGGGGTCAAATATTTTGTTGACTAATTGTCGTTGCCCTGCTACGTGATTACCGTATGTCACGGCCACTGCGGATCGAATTTCCGGGGGCGGTGTATCATGTGATGAACCGGGGCACCTCCCGCCGGAAGACCTTCCTGGGCAAAGCGGACTATGAGGAATTTCTCCGCACGCTCAGCGAGACGCATGAGCTGTGGGGTGTGGAGGTGTTCGCGTACTGTCTGATGGACAATCACTACCATGTGTGTCTGAGGACACCGGATGGGAATCTCTCCCGCATCATGCGTCATGTGGATGGCCTGTACACGCAGCGGTTCAACCGTGCGCACCGAAGCGACGGCCCGCTTTTTCGAGGCCGGTATAAAGCGCTTCTGATTGATGCGGACGAGTACTTGACTGCGGTAGTGCGGTACATTCATTTGAACCCAGTGGAGGGAGGATTCGTGAGGGAACCGGACGCGTATCGTTGGAGTAGTCATCGTTTCTACAGTAGTGGCAAGGACATTCCTGAATGGCTCAGGACCGGAGAGATATTGGAACGATTCAGCAGTGATCCAAGAGCGTTTCACCAATTTGTGCGATCCGGCAACGACGACGGGATTCGAGAGTTTTATGCTCGGAGTCGGAGGAGTCCAGTGTTGGGCGGGGAGCGATTTGTTGAGCGGATCCGCCAGCATGTCAGCCGACTGACGCCTGAGCATCCTCGGTATGAGCGGAGGGAGGTGCGGCCCGGGGTTGATGACGTGCTGAGGGAGGTGGCCAGGGTGTATCAGGTGGCTGTGGAGAACCTGGTGCGCGGGGGTCGAGGGCAGGCAAGCGAGGCGAGAAAAGCAGCGATGTATCTGGTAAAGCGGTTGTGTGATTTGACGCTCGCAGAGACGGCGGAGCATTTTGGAGTTGGGAGTTACGGTGCCGTGGGATGGGCCTGCCACGCAGTTCGTTCAGCGATCAAGGTGGATGGGCCATTCAGAGAGCGGGTCGAACAGGTTCAGGCGCTTATCAATCAACAAAAGATTTGACCCCTTCTCGGCGTACTTGCTGTGGTCGCCGCCGCCGCGTTTGCGGAAAGTCAAATAGCTTGACAGTGTGTAATCGACCGATTACACTACATTCATGCTCTCAATCAAACCCCTTCCAGAGTTCTCCACGTGGCTCGCCGGCCTGACGGATGTAACCGTGCGGAGTGTGGTCGTGGCTCGCCTCAAGCGTCTGGAGCTTGGCTTGCTGGGCGATGCGGAGCCGGTGGGTGACGGGGTGTCGGAACTGCGTATTCATCTTGGCGCGGGCTGGCGTGTGTATTTCACGCAGCGCGGCGCGCAGTTGATCGTGTTGCTGGTGGGCGGCTCCAAGCGCACCCAGACACGCGACATCAAACGCGCCAAGGCACTGGCCGCGCTGCTTGACTGACCGGAGGAAACGAACATGAGTAAACGTATCAAAGTGTCCGATCTGCCCGACTTCGATGCCGCGCCCTATCTCGACAGCGAGGCGGCTATCGCGGCCTATCTGACCGACATCCTGGCGGCGAACGATCCAGCCTTGCTGGCGGCCGCGCTGGGCGACATCGCCCGCGCTCGAGGCATGAGCGACATCGCCCGCGCATCCGGTATTACCCGCGAGGCGCTGTACAAGGCGCTGCGGCCCGATGCGCAGCCGCGCTTCGATACCGTATCCCGCGTGTGCGCGGCGCTCGGCGTCAAGCTGGTGGCGCAGGCGATTCATGCCTGAGTTCGCCGGCGTTTCTGTCATCGCTTCATCCTCCGTGGTCTAACTCCGCGCTCCAGGGGACGCTTTACTACGCGTCACGCCCCTGAGTTGTGGCGTTCTCCCCAAATATAGCAAGGCTGAAGTATGATAGACTTCGAGTGGGATCCGACGAAAGCGATGGGGAATCTTCGAAAGCACGGTGTTGCTTTTTCAGGGAGGCGGCCACCGTCTTTCGAGACCCACTGAGCATTACGGTGTACGACTCGGATCACTCAGAGGAGGATCGGTACATCACTGTGGGGACCTCGATGGCGGGTCGATTTCTGATCGTTGCCCATACGGACCGTGAGGCCTATGAAAGCGAGATCCAAAGGCGAAAAGGCTAACGAACTTCGACCAGAATATAACCTTGGCAAGCTTCTTAAGGGCGGGATCCAAGGCAAGTACGCAGATCGGTATCAGGAAGGAACGAATCTCGTTCTGCTGACCCCCGACGTTGCAAAGGCGTTTCGGACCGATGAGGCTGTCAACGAGGCCCTTCGGTTGGTGATCCTGTTGAGGAACCTTCCAGGGGCCGGAAAGAAATCGGCGGCCAAGGCGTAAATCGTAGAAGCAGCAGGTGATTGCAGGTCATGTCCTGGCGCCTCTTCTTTGTTGAGGCAACAAGAGGCACAAGCGATGCGGATGCAGGTCCGGAAATGGAGTAATAGCGTGGCGCTGCGAATCCCCAAGCCCTTTGCCGAAGATGCCGACGTTCAGGAGGGGACCGCTGTCGATTGCTCCGTGTCAAAAGGTCAACGTGTGGTCGCACCGGTCAGATACAGAAAGGCCAGATCTTCGGAATATTAAAAGAACGCGTCGATATCCATCCTGCCATGCAGAACCCTGACAATCTCAATACCGCCGCGAATCGGCATATAAAAAATCAGGTACTTGCCGACTGGAAAACTTTGCAAGCCGGGATGGAGTTCATCCCGGTTTCTCCCCATATTTGTAAACTGGGCGAGCTTTCGGCTTGTTTTCTCAATTTCGTCAAGGAGTTTGTCCGCATTGTCTGGATTGTCTTGAGCTATATACCACCAGATTTCGTCAAGGTCGTGTTCAGCCTCAGGGTTCTTGAGGATTCTCAACATCAGCCATTAGCTTTGTTTTGTTGCGCCTCAAGCCGTTTACGGCCCCGTGCCTTAATGGCTCCTACGTCTAAAGCTGTTGGCTTGCCGCTGTCCAGGCCTTTCTTGATTTCGGCCTTGAGTTCCTCAACACGCAAGGCGTGTCTTCGGTCTCGTTCTTCAAGAAGGCGCAAGGCTTCGCGCATTACTTCGCTTGCGGAACCATAAAGCCCGCTCTCTACTTTGTTTTTCACCAGTTTTTCAAGTTGTGGCGTCAGTGAAATGTTCATTATGTTATCTCCTCCTTTGAGTTGTATGATAACATCAAATGTCAATCTTTGTTATAAGAAAGAGAAGCATGAAAAAGCGCTCCGCTCCTGGAGAACGAGGAGTTGATACATAGGGACAGCGACCATTTAAGCTTGATACACAAAGAGGATGTACCCAACAAATCACTCCGGCGGATAGCGTAAACGCCGCCGCCGAACTCGATCCGTTCTCTCTTCGCCCCACTCAGGGAGCACGCGGAGCTGAGCCGTGCCCCTCCGCTCCGGGAGAACCAGGGGCACGAAACCGACCACTACGCGGCGGCTCAGTCCCGCGTTAGCCGCCCCTTCAAAGTGATATCACTTCTGCTTGTATTTGATAGCAATTTACGCTAGCATATATCCTCGTGAACGCAAAGCACCGAAAAATACTTCAAGCCATCTTTGCCAGGCCGACTTCGCCATCAGTGGTTTTCTCTCACATGGAGGCCTTGATTGTCGCCTTGGGCGGGTTGGTCGCTGAGCGCGAGGGTTCACGCGTCAAGATCGTGTTTCATGGTGAGCAATGGCACTGTCATCGCCCTCATCCGGGTAAAGAAGCCAAGCGCTATCAGGTCGAAGAGGCTCGCGAGTTGCTGGAACGTGTAGGAGTCAAACGATGAATACCATGAATCACAAGGGCTACACCGCAAGAGTAGAGTTCGACGAACGCGACAGCATCTTTGTAGGTCGCGTTCTTGGGCTGCGCACTATGATTAGTTTTCACGGTGAAACCGTGGCTGAGCTGCGTTCTGAGTTTGAGACTGCTATCGAAGAATTCTTGCGAGACTGCAAGGAGCAAGGCGTCCGCCCTGAAAAGCCCGCATCCGGCAAGCTCATGCTGCGAGTGCCACCTGAAGTGCACGGAGCTGCTTTGGTCGCGGCGCAAGCCGCTGGCAAAAGCCTGAATCAGTGGGCAACTGAGGTACTCGAAGAGGCCACTCATTTGTGAGTTCCAATCAGGCGGCTAACCCATCCATCGACACCGACGCCGCGCGATGAAGCCTCGCCGCGTCGGTTAGGTCAAACGTTCTCCCTTCACCTCGCCCAGGGAGAGCGCAAGGCTGAGTCAGCGTTCCTTTCTACCGCTCCGCTCCCGGAGAACCATGGGCACGAAAGCGACCGCTTCGCGGCGGCTCAGCCCCGCGTTAGGGCAATAAAATATGAGAATTGGATTGTTTAAGGTATCATTGCATCATCTGAAAGGATTTCAATAAAGAGTGTCTGTCTCTATATTAAGCACGCCGATTCCGAAGCGATAGCCGCAACGGGGAAGAGGGCCGCCGGTCACGGAGGAAGCTGAACCGCTGCTCATGTACGCCGAGAGTGGGGATGGCTGACATGGTGGTCGCTTCGAAAAGCTTTGCCGCAAATGGATCGATCCCGTCTCTTGACACCTGCGAGGGAAAGGACACTTCATGGCGCTCGCCTAGTCCCACTTGCCGGAGGGGACAAAGAGCCTCGTGGTGAAGGGGATCGAGGAAGGGGCCGCCAAGGGAGCCATGCCGCCCGGCGCGCGCGAGGGTGCCACTAGCTGGAAGCGCACCGGCTGCGGAGGACCCTGCCCGCCGATCTGGCGCCATCGGTACTTTCACAAGCTCTACGCGCTCGACGTCGAGTTGCCGGATGTGAAGAAACCGACCAAGGCGGCGCTCGAGGGTGCGATGGGCGGCCACGGTGTCGGCCACGCCGAGATCATCGGGATCTACGAGAAGGCAAGAAAGTAGCGCTCAGCGGCGTACGATCTTCCACGCTTGATGGACGCGGGGATCGCGCGCGAAGTCTTGTGGAATCGTCATCCGTGAGATGTTCTCGCTGCGCAGTCCCGGGAATGCTGCCGGGTTGAACTTGAAGCGTCGGAAATTGGTGGAGAAGAAGAGAATCCCGTCGGGGGTTAGCAGGTCGGCGCACTTTTCCACGAGGGGAATGTAGCCCTGCTGCAGGTCGAACACGGTGTCCACGCGCGTCGAGTTGGAAAACGTCGGGGGGGCCAAGAAGATGAGTCCATAGGGTGAGCGCGGCTCGGCAAGCCACTCGCTGCAGTTGGCGCGGACAAGGTGGTGTGTGTTCCCGGCGATGTTGTTGAGCGCAAAGTTTTGCTGTGCCCAATCGAGGTAGGTGTTCGATAGATCGACGCTGGTGGTCGATGTGGCTCCGCCCTTGGCGGCATAGACAGTGGCGGTCGCGGTGTAGCAAAAGAGGTTGAGAAAATCGCGATCGCGCGCCGCCTCGCCGATCATCGCCCGCAGGCGCCGGTTGTCGAGGAAGAGGCCGGTGTCGAGGTAGTCGCTCAGGTTGATGAGGAAGCGATAGCCGCCTTCGCTGACCTCGCGCACCGCGCTCTCACTGCCCTGCTTCTCGTACTGCTCCCGGCCCCGTTGGCGACGGCGCACCTTCAAGAAGATGTCTTCGCGTGGCAGGCCGAGCGCTTCTGGCAACAGCGCCATGATGTCCTCGAGGCGTTCTTCGGTCTTCTTCTCGTCGACGGTCTTCGGAGCTTGATACTCCTGTACGTGCGCCGATTGTTCGTACAGATCGACGGCCACCGCGTACTCCGGGAGATCAGCGTCGTAGATGCGGTAGCAGGACACGCCTTCGCGCTTCGCCCACTTTCGCAAGTGGCGCCAGTTCTTCTGCAGGCGGTTGACGAACATTTGCGCTTCCGGGGCTGGCGGACGGGGCGGGCGAGGTTTTCGCCACGCCGGCCCGGGATCGTCGGTGGCACGAACCTTCTCCTTCGAGATCGGAAATTCGAGGAGACGGCACTCGATGGCGCCGTTCCACAAGATGTGCCGCTTGGCCGCGCGCAGGCCGACGCGCTTGGCCAGCTCCGGGTTGCCCGTGAAGACGTACCCGGTCCAGCCGGTGAATTCGCGACGGAGAAGATTGCCGATGGTCTCGTACAGCAGCCCGAGGGAATCCTCCTCGCCCATGCGCTCGCCATAGGGCGGGTTACTGACGAGGACTCCGAGCGGCCCTTCACCGCGTGGTGCGCGGCGGCGTTCGAGCGGCCGCGCCTCGGATAGCTCGCGCTTCTCGATATGCACTCGCCCTCGCAGGCCGGCCCGTTCGACGTTCTCGAGGGCAATTCGCACCGCGCGGCCGTCGACGTCGAAGCCGACGATTGGCGGGATTCTTTTCGCGTCGCGAATCTCGCTGGCCTCCGCCTCCGCCAACACTCGACGCCACATCCGGGCGTCGTGGCCAAGCCAATTGAGAAACCCAAAGTAGCTCCGCCTCAGTCCGGGCGCGATGTCCGCGGCGATGAGCGCCGCTTCGATGGGGAGCGCCCCAGAGCCGCACATGGGATCGAGCAGGGGTGTACCGAGCTTGCTGAGCGCCGGCCAATCGGCGAGCAAAAGGATTGCCGCCGCGAGAGTTTCCTTCAGCGGCGCCTCGGCGGTCCGGACGCGATAGCCGCGTCGGTGCAGGCTCTCGCCCGACAGATCGAGGCTGATCGTTGCCTCGTCCTCGTGGAGGTAGACATTGACCCGAACATCCGGCTCGACCACCTTGACCGAGGGGCGCTCATTTCGTTCGTCGCGAAATTGATCGACGATCGCGTCTTTGGTCTTGAGCGCGCCGAAGTGAGCGTGAGTGATCTTAGAGTGGGACGATCGAAAGTCGACGGCGATGGTCTGCGCCGGGGCGAGATGCTCCGACCAGCGAATGGTGCGGACGCCATCGTAGAGCGCGGTCTCGTCTGCGGCGGGGAAGGTGCATAGCGGCATCAAGATTCGATTGGCGGTGCGTGACCACAAGCAGGCGCGATAGGCCAATTCGAGCTCCCCGCGAAATGAGGCACCGGCCCGCGTCTCCGAGGTGATCTCCGCTCCGAGAGCGCGCAGCTCATCGCATAGCAGGTGCTCCATTCCTTGCGCGGTGGTGGCGAAAAAATCCATGGTCATCTTGCCCTTCGACGAGCGTCGCGTCAGCGACATCTAATCTGCGCTCGGCCGGCGTCTTCTCGCGTGTGGTCGGATCGAACGTTGTGCCTTGCTGGTAAGTAATCCGCAATGCCGTTGAGTTCTTATCCTCGTGAGAGCATCTCTCCCAAAAGGTAGGCGGCCGCCGCGCATGGGCTCAGTGCGACAGATCCGCACTCGGTGAGTGCCGGAGGGTCGCACGCCGGAAGGTTCAGCCGTCTTGCGCAGGCCTCCCCCAGGAAGGCGCCGATGCCCACCGGTACCACAGGGAGGTGGAGGCCGATCTCGATCCTGGAGAGTACCTGAAACATTCCTTCCGTGATCTGCTGGATCTGTTGCTCGGCGATGTAGGCGGCCATCGCGTGAAGTTCACCGGCTGTGAGATGCCGACTGTCTTCGCAGGCTACCCTGGCCAGGCGGCGGAGCGCCCCCCCCTTCGTTTTCTCGCGGCCGTCAGGGGTCGCGCAAGTGTAGTCCTCCGGCGCGAGCCTGCCTAATACCAGATGCACATCCGCCGAGATGGCGAAGTATTCAGCCGCGATCCGGCAGATCGTCCCGTGTATGGGGATCCGGGACGCAATAGCGGCGACAGACGTACGGAGGGCGCCCGTGTAGATCAGCTCCCCGCGTGCCAACCGCTCGATGTCCCGTTTGCCCTGTGCGGCGATTCTCCCGCCTACGATCGGAATCAGATCGGTGGTGGTGCTGCCGATATCCACCAGCAGGCAGTCCGGTTGCAGGCATGCCAGCACCAACGCCTCGGCGATCCAATTTGTCGGCGCAAGGGTGAGTAGTTCCACCGCACTTCCGTCCAGGCGAATGAGCCTCCCCTCAAGATCGACGGCGTATAGCGGGATCTCAGGGGCCGTTTCTCGCACCGCGTCGATGATGGATGCCACCCCTTCGGCTCTGTCGTCGAACGCATCGCACAGCTCCCCGGTCATGGTTACCACCATCGCATCGGCTGGTCCAAGGTCGCTATAGATCTCCCGCAAGAGTGGATGGAGGCCGCCGCTGTTGTTCCACAGCTCGAAATAACGGCGAACCGTACGCCCGTTCTCGGCGCGTCCGTCAGTAAACAGAATGCGGGCAGCCTTCACGTTTGCGCCGCCGATGTCCCATCCGATCATCCGGATCATTGCCGATTCCCCAGAGATTTCACCTGACAGGAACGTGTGGTAAACCGCGCCGACCCGACGATCTGGATCGCGGCAGGATCCGGAAGTGTACCTGCCACCGCGTCAAGAATCAGGGTAGCCGGATTCTGCCGAAGGACCTGTCGGACCCCGACATACGAGGTCGTGAGGCGGGGGTTGACCTCGATGACCACCGCATCGTGGTCGGTCAGGACCAGATCGATCCCGACATACCCCTTCAGGCCTGGAATCGCCTGAACCACCTGGCTGGCTCGACGGAACGCCAAGGCACGGAGCGGATGATCAAAAGGGACGCGTCCCCCGTGGTACCTGAGCCTGCTCCGCCCTCTGATCTCCTGGAGGTTCAAGGTTAAGGGGAGAGACCGGCTACCGTCGGTCAGGAGCGAGACGCTGACGGCAACGCCGTCGATGTAGGCTTGCGGGAGAAGCGTCGCGTCTTGCGCCTCCTGCCTGGCCGACGCGATCGTCTGTTCCAATTCAGATTGTTGTCTCGCGACGTATACGCTGTGACATCCCACCCCGTTAATCGGCTTGACTACCATAGGGTAGCCGAGTCGGCGGCCTATCGATGCCGGGTCATCAGCAGGACGAAGACGGAGCGTCCTGGGGGTGGGGACGCCGCGGGTCTTCAGCAATCGATACGTCAGCATCTTATCGCCGGAGGCCTTAACACCGGCAGCGCTGGAACCGACTACTAACTTACCGCACTTCTCGACCATCGCCGTGATCGTTTCGAGTTGGCCGTCTGTCTCCGGAGCTATCAGAAATACGGCATCCGCCTCATCGACCATCTGTCGGAAGCATTGAGAGTAGCGATCCCCGCTGTCAATTACCTGAAGGCCGGGGCGAGAGCGGAGCTGTGGGAGGCACCTCCGATCGACCTGCACAGAGAGCCTGTGCTCGTGAAGGTCAAGCAGATCGGCCAGCAGCGCCTCAAGCATCATGCGTCCTTCTGCCAACAGTGTCGGCGGGACCGGGCTTTTACCCAACCCGCCTGCCGTGATAGATTCGTGCACGAAAATCTTCATTGTGGAGCAGCGGAGATCATTACCATGCAGGTGATACCCGTCATCGATATTATGCGAGGGATTGCAGTCCATGCGCGCCGCGGGGAGCGGTCGGTGTACCGGCCGATCCGGAGCGTTCTGCTGCAGGGGGCCGATCCTGTCGCCCTCCTGCGGGCGTACCGGAGTGCCTTCGAGAGTACAGCCGTATATGTCGCTGATCTGGATGCCATCATGGGCAACGGCGAGAATCTGGCCATCATCGAGAAGATGGCTGTCGCCGAGCCGGAGATCACGCTGCTGGTTGATGCCGGCATTCACGACACCCTGCAGGCCAGGCGGCTGTTGGATGCGGGCGCGAAGAAGGTCATTATCGCCTCCGAGTCGCTGGCGGCCTTCGACGCCGCATCAGGGCTCCTCGCTGTGCTGGGGACTGAGCAGACACTCTTCAGCCTCGACCTCACAGCGCACGCGATGATCTGGCGAGAACCATCAACCGAGTCGAGGGATCCGAGCGTGGCGGCCGCACATCTTGCGTCACTCGGATTTCGTGAGGCGATTCTCCTGGAGATGGACCGAATCGGGACGGGCGGCGGGATTGACGTCGAACTGCTGGACCAGGTGACGACCGCCGCGCCCGGCATACGATTCATCGTGGGCGGAGGAATCGCGTCAGTTGCCGAGCTTGTACGCCTCCGGCGCGCCGGCGCGTCCGGGGTGTTGCTCGCCACCGCGCTGCATAGCGGGACCATCACGCGAGACGACTTGAATCGCGTGATGGCAGAAGCCTAGAATGCCTCTTCGTACGAGGCCTCCTGCCCGAACGATTCCTGCACACCGACCCTGATGGTGACGACCCCCTTGCCCCCGTACTGGCTCTTGATCTCTTCCCGCAGCAGCCCGCAGATGTATCTGGCCAACAGTTCCGCGCTGGTATTGTGAATCGGGAGCAGCAGCACATCTTCCGCTGGGAAGCGGTACTGCTTCTTACCGTAGACCGCGTCGACAATCACGTCGCCGCTTTCGATCTTCAGGCCCGCATTCTCGGTCGGCAGCATGACCTTGTGGTTGAGCTGCTCGCAGATCGCTTTCATGAGCGGCTTGACGGCGAGGAAATCAAGGACATAATCGCTCGGCTGAAGCGACCCCTCCAATTCCACCCAGGCCCGGTAGTTATGCCCGTGCAGACCCTCGCATTTGCCGTTACCGAAGAGCACAAAATGGGCCGAGCTGAACTTCAGATTCTCGTGGTCAACCCTGATGCGAAACGCCGCCATGATACCTCCTTAAATGATGCCCGTGTCTAGTCAACTGGAAGCTATCGCACCGGCGCGTCGGATGTCAAGCCAGATTTGCGGTCAGTTTTGAAACAACTGCTAGACAGACAAAGGGGCAAGTGGTAGAATTTCCCCCGCGCGACATCCGAAACGTGGTAGAGATATGACTATCATCGCGAAACGAAACGGATGGCGGCGCCTATGGCGATACCGTGGCGGAGAGATCGTTGTTGACCAGCCCTAACATCGGAACCTGATTCCGTTATCCATACAATCCACGCGAAAGGAGATGATGCAGATGGCCAAGACCACCCCGCTCCTGCTCGGTATCGGCGGGGATAGTGGGACCGGGAAGTCTACGTTTGTCGGCGGCATCTACAAGATTTTCGGTCCTGAGAAGATTACTAATATCAATCTTGACGATTACCACACGTTCGACCGCGTTCAGCGCAAGATCTACGGACTGACCGCCCTGCATCCGGCGGCCAACAACATGGCCTTAATGGGGAAGCACGCCTGGCAACTCAAAAAAGGCGAGAAGATCATTAAGCCGGTGTATGATCACTCGACGGGATGTTTCGCGGAGCCTGAGGAGGTCGATCCGAACCAGATTGTCATCATCGGCGGCCTGTTTCCTTTTTTTACCCAGGAACTGAGGGATGTCTTTGATTTGAAGGTGTATCTGGACCCGGATGAGGAGTTGAAGCGGGCCTGGAAGATCCATCGAGATGCCGGAAGGCGAGGCTACAGCATCGAGCAGGTCATGAAGGAGATTGAGGCCAGGCAGGATGATATCAGAAGGCACATCGAACCCCAGAAGGAATATGCCGACATCATCGTCCGATTCTATCCCCCTAACGGCACCTGGAGCCCGCAGGATGATGCCCAACTGAACGTTCGCCTCTTCCTCAGTCGAACCTTGCCGAAGACCGGTCTGGATGAGCTGCTGCAGGAGGCAATGGGCCGAAAGACCCGGAGGGCCGTCCGACTGGTGGACGAGGACTATTATGGTCAGCCCTTCCACACCCTGGAAATCGACGGCTCCATCTCGCCTCAAACGGCGGCCGGGCTTGAGCAACGGATCTGGGCCCATCTGCTTGCCCCGATGAAATTGATTCAGGATCTGGCGCCGGATAAGCTCGGCAGTTTTGCCTCAGGCGAAGCCTCCGGCCATAGCGATGCCTTGGCCCTTGTGCAATTAATCTCCGTCTATTATCTGCTCCAAGCCCGGGAGGCGCGGCAGAAGGCCCCGCAGGAAGGTCTCGCTGGAATCGCTGAGGGATAACCGATGGTAAGGATCGCGATCAACGGCTTCGGACGAATCGGCCGGCTTGCGTTTCGTGCGGCGTGGGAGCAGAAGGGCGCGCTTGATCTGGTGGCCATCAACGATCCGGCCGGTGCCCGCACCGACGCCCTGTTGCTGGAATTCGACTCGAACTACGGACCCTTTCCCGCAAAGGTCGAGAGCGATGAAGGCAGCATGCGGGTCGATGGGAAGCGAATTGTGGTCTTCCGCGAGCGCGATTGGACCAAGCTGAACTGGTCGGATCTGGGCGTCGACATCGTGCTGGAATGCAGCGGTCGGGGGACCAACCGTCCGGAGGCCGAAAAGCATCTTGCGGCGGGGGCGAAACGGGTGCTGATCTCCGCCCCGGCGAAGGGCGAGGATCTGACGATCGTGATGGGGGTCAATGAGGAACGATACGATCCTGGGCAACACCAGATTATCTCAAACGGGTCGTGCACAACCAATTGCCTCGCGCCGGTCGCGAAGGTGCTCCTCGATGCATTCGGCATCGAATGGGGGTTCATGAGCACGGTGCATAGCTATACCAATTCGCAGGCGATCCACGATCGGGGGGCGGAAGACGTGAGGGAGTCGAGGGCCGCCGCCCTCAATATCATTCCGACCGATACCGGCGCCGCTAGAGCCCTCGTCAAGGTGATCCCGGAACTGGCCGGCCGCTTCAACGGGATGGCCTACCGGGTGCCGACGCCCACGGTGTCCGTGATCGATCTCGTCGCGGAGCTTGGTTGTGATGTCACCCCTGAGACGGTGAATGCCGCGTTCCGAACCGCGACGACGGGACGGCTGCGCGGGATCCTGGAGGTATGCGACCGGCCGCTGGTCTCAATGGACTTTAAGGGCAATCCGCATTCTTCCATTGTGGACGCCCTTATGACGCTTGTCCTGAAGGACCGGATGGTGAAGGTCGTGGCGTGGTATGACAACGAGTGGGGGTATTCGTGTCGGATGGCCGACCTGGCTGCCTACATTGCCGCTCAAGGTCTCAAACGTGATCAGCGACGGCTCTGGGGTGTCGCAAAGGACGCAAAGCCATCATAGTAAAGGGTAGGGAGGGTAGAGGGTAGAATGGGGGGATCAGTGAAAAACGTTCACGAATCGCTCGACCAGTTGTGTATCAATACCATCCGAACACTGGCAATGGATGGAGTGCAGAAGGCGAACTCGGGGCATCCGGGGCTGCCGATGGGGGCCGCCGCTATGGCCTATACCCTCTGGACGCGTGCGCTCAGACACAATCCGACGCATCCGTCGTGGCCGAACCGCGATCGGTTCATTCTGTCGCCAGGCCATGGGTGCATGCTGCTGTATTGCCTCCTTCACCTGACCGGCTACGACCTTTCCCTCGATGAACTCAAGCAATTCCGCCAGTGGGGAAGCCGGACGCCAGGCCATTCGGAACATGGTATGACGCCGGGCGTGGAGACGACGACGGGCCCCCTTGGCCAGGGCTTCGGCAACGGCGTCGGGATGGCGATTGCGGAGCGTTTTCTGGCCCACCACTTTAACCGGCCGGGATACCCGATTGTTGACCACTATGTATATGCGATTGTGAGCGACGGGGACCTCATGGAAGGGATCACGTCAGAGGCCGCATCGCTGGCCGGACACCTTGGATTGGGCAAGCTCATCTACCTGTACGACGACAATCGGATTACCATCGATGGCAGTACCGATATGGCCTTCACTGAGAACGTCGGGCAACGCTTTGAAGCCTACGGATGGCATGTCCAGCGAGTCGATGGAAACGATGTCAAGATGATCGACGATGCGCTGAGCGCGGCGCAGGCCGAGCACGAGCGCCCATCGCTTATTATGGCGAGGACCCACATTGCCTATGGCAGCCCCAACAAGCAGGATACGGCAGAGGCGCACGGGTCGCCTCTTGGAGACGAGGAGATACGGCTGACCAAGGAGGCATTGGGGTGGCCGTTGGAACCCACATTCCATATCCCTGATGAGGCGCTGGCCCACTTTCGAGAGGCCCTGCAGCGGGGTCGCGCCTGGGAGACCGACTGGCAGGCCGGATTCGATGCCTATGCGGCCACGTATCCTGAACTTGCCGACGAGTGGAACAGGGTGATCAGCGGACAGCTTCCGGAGGGCTGGGCTGAGAAGATTCCGACCTTCACCCCTGCCGGGGGGAGTCTGGCAACCCGCGAGGCCTCGGGGAAGGTGCTGAATGCGATTGCCCCAACCTTACCGACCCTCATCGGCGGCTCGGCCGACTTGACCCCATCGAATAATACCTATCTAAAAGGGGGCGGCGACTTTCAGCGGTCGAGCCCAGGAGGCCGGAACCTTCACTTTGGTGTTCGAGAACACGCGATGGGTTCCATCCTCAACGGTATGGCGCTGCACCAAGGGGTGATCCCGTATGCCGGGACCTTCCTGGTCTTTTCCGACTACGTGCGCCCGGCCATCAGGGTTGCTGCACTGTCGCACATCCACGTGATCTATGTCTTTACCCATGACAGCATCGGCCTGGGCGAAGATGGTCCTACCCACCAGCCGATTGAGCATTTGTCTGCTCTTCGAGCCATGCCGAACCTCACGGTCATCCGCCCGGCCGATGCGACAGAAACGGCTATGGCCTGGCGCGCCGCATTGGAACACCGTGGCGGGCCTGTGGTGTTGGCCCTCACCAGGCAGAAGCTTCCGACTCTCGACCGAACGAAATTTCCGCCTGCCGAACTCCTCCTGAAGGGGGCGTATATCCTGGCTGATGCCGATCAAGGTCGTCCGCGTGTCATCCTGATTGCGACCGGATCTGAGGTGCACCTGGCCCTGGAGGCGTGGGGGCGACTGGCCGACGAGGGCATCCCCGCGCGTGTCGTCAGTATGCCGAGTTGGGAGCTGTTTGATCGGCAGCCTGAGGCGTATCGGAACGAGGTGCTTCCTCCGGAAGTGACCGCTCGGCTTGCCATCGAGACCGGCTCTCCCCACGGGTGGCACCGGTACGTCGGCCTGCGCGGAGGCGTAATCGGCATGACACGATTCGGCGCTTCAGCTCCGTATCAGGTTCTCATGCAGCAGTTCGGCTTTACGGTCGAGCACGTCGTATCCCGAGCCACGGAACTCCTGGCATAAAAAACAGGGTGTAGGGTATAGGGTTTAGGGTATTGAGTAAGGGAGGGAGACCATACTATGACTGAGCTAATGGATCGAAATCTGGCGCTCGAACTCAGCAGGGCGACTGAGGCTGCGGCTTTGGCGGCGGCTCGAGTGATGGGCCGACGCGACCGTGACGCCGCCGATCAGGCCGCTGTTGACGCGATGCGGTATGCCCTGAGCTCATTGGAGATTGACGGGACGGTGGTGATTGGAGAGGGGCAGAAAGGCCCGGTTCCCATGCTGCAAGTGGGCGAGCGGGTCGGTACGGGCTCTACCCCAGCTCTTGATGTTGCGGTCGATCCGATCGACGGTGTCACGCTCCTGGCCAACGGCCGTCCCGGCGCAATCTCTGTTGCGGCGCTTGCCGACCGGAACACGCTGTTTTCTACCCAGCTAGGTTACATGGATAAGATTGTTGTCGGACCTCGCGCCGCGGGGGCGATCGACATCACGGCTCCCGTTAAAGAGAACTTGCGACGAATTGCCCAGGCTGAGGGCCGGGAGGTCGATGACCTCACAGTGGTCATGCTCGATCGGCCACGTCATGAGCGCCTTATTAAAGAGGTGAGAGAGGCCGGAGCAAGGATCAAGCTGATCAGTGAGGGGGACGTCGCTCCCGGGATAATGGCGGCCATGGAGGAGGATACCGGGATCGATGTGCTCATGGGAATCGGAGGGGCGCCGGAGGCGGTGCTCATTGCCTGCGCGTTGAAGTGTTTGGGTGGTCAGATGCAGTGCAGATTCTGGCCGAGAGATGAACAAGACAGACAAATCCTCGAGGCGGAGGGGCACGACTTGGATCGTATTTTGACTGTCGACGACCTCTGCAAGGGGAGTAATGTATTTGTGGCCGTCACCGGCATTACCGACGGCGAATTGCTCCGGGGGGTCCGCTATACAGGGGGATACGCGCGAACCACCTCCCTCATGATGCGCTCCATCTCCGGCGGAATACGATGGATGGAGGCAAGGCACGATCTGAAGCGCCTGAAGGAGATCGCCGGCACCCGCTACGAGGGCGTCAAGCACAAGCAGATACACCATTAACAGAGGTGTATCGGTAGCCGTCGACCAGCGCCATTTCATTCGAGTAAAGAAAACAGCACACGCCCCAGCACACCCAGTCGCTGGGGCGTTTTCTTTTTATGAGCGGTGACCGATCGATGCGACCCCCAGAATTCGCTTGCCCAACGGGAACTCGTATTCTACATTTCGAATAAGGGGTGAGTCTATTATTGGTTTGAAACTCTCCGCGCCATTGCTCCGAAAGTCCCCCCTCACCCGCACCCTCTCCCCCAAATAGGGGCGAGGGGAAGGGAGGGCTTTCATGCCCATGGGCGCGCTACATGGATCATTGGGTATTGCGAGGGAGCGTAGCGACTGAAGCAATCTCACAGTCTTTCATGGCAACGACAGCGAGATTGGCGCGCTCCCGTTGGTTGCTCGCAATGACGGAGCGGGAGGGACGTTCGTGCCCGTGGACGTGCTGCAGGCATATGGGGTGTCGGTTTAGCGAAAGGGGGAAGTCATGTCAAAAGAGAAAGAGTGTCCGGTTATTCCAGATGAGGACGTGGTCAAGCGTTTGGAGCAGGAGCTGCCGGGGTGGTATCTGGAGGGGCGATGGATCAGGAGGAAGTTCAATACCGACGGCTGGCCGACGACACTGATGTTGGTCAACACGATCGCGTACCTGGCTGAGGCCGCGTGGCATCACCCAGACCTGGAGGTCACATGGGGCAAGGTCTGGGTGAAGCTGAGGACGCATGCCGCCGGGGGGATCACTGAAAAAGACTTCACCCTTGCCAGGCAGATTGAGCAGTCGGTGCTCTGGCGGCCGGGCGACAACTCTCCGCTTGACGGTACACCCAACAAATGGGTCCGCGGCGGCAGCCAAGAAAAGAGCAGCGCTTAAAAGTAATACGAGACCCCCAGCAGACCCATGACCGAATTGACGCCGACGTTGGGGCTTTTGCGGTGGGCGTTCGAGATGTGATGTAGGCCCACTTGCCCCAGAACAGCCAGGTGATCGGTCAGAAAGTAATTGATTCCCGGTCCGCCAAGAATACTAAAGTTAAACCGGCTGTTGAGGTCCCGTGGGGCGTTCAGGTCCACGTCGAGGATACCGACGCCGACCTCGAAGAACGGCACCCACCGAGTGCCCGTCACGAAATTATAGCGGAAGAGGAGACTTGCGCCCCCTCCAACTTCTGTTTCCGGGTGTGCGACAAAGAGGAGGGTCGGCTCGAAGATCACCTCCAGGCTTCCGCGAACCGGAAAAGGGCCGTGAACATCGGTGACCGTATAGCCGATCTGAAAGAACACCGGGACAAGTTGGATGTCCGGGTGCCTATTCGCAAAAATCTTAACGGTGTCGGCTCCGCCGGCCTTTACTCCCAAGTGCCATGTTCCAGACTGAAACCCTTCTTCGGGACGGATGGTCGACCTGGACCTCTGTTCACCTGATGATGGGGGGCCATCTGGACCCGCAAAGGCAAGGGTCCGAATCGCGATGAGTTCGGCCTCTCTCCCAAGTTCAATGGTCTGTTGAGAGGTCTCAGCCCAGGATATGGCAGGTGACAGGATTGCGAATACGGCCAGCCAGACACAAACCGGTATACGCCTGAGTCCGTTGATCATAAAGGTCTCCTGTGAGTTGATGATACTCTTTCCACTCGACGGACGCAGTATCCGCCGTCGGAACACGCTTAGTAAGGCTATTGGTGTGGGGCGCGATCGTCAGTTGGCGCGAGTCCTGACTCGGGGAGACTTCTGTGGGCTCGGCTCAGCCAGGAACTCCCGATTGATCGGCATCCCTCTGCGACACATCGGACAGTCCTTCGGGGTATACGTCGGGAACTCCCGGTCGACCAGCGTAAAAAAGGGAAATTTAAAATTTACCTTTCGTATCCGTCGCCAGAGTGTCCCGATCCCAACCACCGTTCCGCCGAACGATTTGACCAGCTTAATGAGTCCCTTGACAGTCTCACCGGTGGTGACAATGTCTTCGACAATCAGCACCTTAGGGTAGCCGATAAAATACTGTCGAAACTCCCTCGGAAGCGTGACCTGACTGACGCCGGAGTCATCGCGTTGCTTATTGGCGTAGATGAAGCGAGGTCGCAGCGGATGGGCGCGCGCCACACAATGGCCCAACAGCGAGGCGCCGTAGCCGGTGGTCAGGATCAGATCGATCGGCTCTTCCGCGAAATGCTTGGCGATCACGTCTCCCAACCCTTCCGTAAAGGCCGGCTCGGTGGTGGCCAACGCCTTCTCTACATACTCCTGAGTGTGGCGTCCGGAGGACAGCACGAAGTGGTCGTTCGTGAGATACGCTCCGGTCCTGTGGATGATACCCCGGTTGATCCGTTCCAAGATCTCCGCGTCCATCATTGCCCCTCACACATTATAGCTACTTAGCCTTCAGCGATCAGCTATCAGCTAATGGCCAAGCACTGAAGGCTTATCAAGCCATAACCTTGCTGAAATTCGCGATCCCGCAAAACAGATCTGCAACCTCCTTTAGGATGGCCAAACGGTTGTCCTGCAGATCGCGATCCTCCGCCATTACCAACACCTCTTCGAAGAACATGTCCACAATGGGACGAATCGCGGCAATAAGTTGCAGGGCTCGGGCATAGTCGCCGGCTTGCACCAGGTGTGCTGTTTCGGCTCGCAGTGTTGTCGCCTCGCCATGGAGCGCTCGCTCTGCGCTGCTGACGAACCGCCGCGGATCAACCGTTTTAGAGAAACCCTTGGGCAGGATTCTGATGACCCGTTTGAAGGCGACTGCCAGCTCTGAAAAATCGGCCTCCCGCCTGAAGACGGCCAAGGCCTCGGCGCGCTTACCGGCATCGGAGACCCGTTCTGCATCGACGGAGAGGGCCGCCTCGACGAGATCGCCTGGCACACCCCGTTCCATCAGGACCGCCTGGAGCCTGGCCGCCAGAAACTCCATAACCTCCGAGGCGACGCGCTCATGCGGCACCGTCAACCGATCGCCAAACAGCTCCAGACTCTTGCTGATCGGCTGCGAGAGCGGCAGATCGATCCCTGCGCTGAGGAGGATCTGTACGACCCCTTGTCCGTGCCGGCGGAGGGCGTACGGATCCTCTGATCCGCTCGGTATCAGCCCAATCCCGAAGCAGCCGCAGATGGTATCGAGTCGGTCCGCCAGGCCTACCAGCGCGCCAACCAACGATGCCGGCAGTCTGTCGCCGGCATAGCGGGGGAGATAGTGCTCCTCGATGGCCTGGGCCACAACGGCAGGCTCCCCGGAGAGTTGAGCATATTCACGGCCCATCACCCCTTGCAGGCTTGGAAACTCCTTGACCATTGTGGTGACGAGGTCAGCCTTGCATAACTGAGCGGCCCGATAGACGTCATGGACCAGGTGCGGGGCCACCTGTTCGGCCAGGTAGGTGGTGAGCTGTGTCAGTCGTTCGACCTTCTCGGCCATTGTGCCAAGTCGCTCCTGAAAGGTAATCCCTTTCAGTTGGGGAACTCGCTCGTGAAGCCCGACCTTACGATCTTCTTTGAAAAAGAAGGCCGCGTCCTTCAGGCGCGCCCTCAGGACCCGTTCGTTGCCTTCGCGAATAAGGTCCATATCCTTCGCCTTCATGTTGGAGATCGCCACGAAATGGGGGAGGAGCTTACCGGCATTGTCGATCACCGGGAAGTAGCGCTGGTGCTTTCGCATAGGGGTCATGATCACGTCACGCGGCAAGCTCAGGTACTCCTGTTCGAAACAGCCGCAGACTACGGTGGGATATTCCACCAGGCTGGCCACCGTCTCCACCAGTTCATCGTCGAGGACCGGCTTACCGCCGACTGTGGCAGCGGCCTCTGTAGCCAGCTTGGCGACCAGTTCCCGTCGACGGTGCTGGTTGACAATGACATACCGCTCCTCCAGTTTTTCGATATAATCCTGGAAGCTTCTGACGCGGACCTGGCCGCGGCTCAGGAACCGGTGACCGCATGTCTTGTTACCGCTTGCGATCCCGTCGATTTCAAAGGGAATCACCCGGCCGTTGTACAGAGCAACGAGCCACCGGATCGGACGGACAAACCGGAATGTGCCTTGCCCCCATCGCATCGACTTCGGAAATGACAACGATGTGATCAGGCGGGGCAGGACAACCGGCAGCAGCTCCTCCAGACGCATACCCCGCTCCACGATAGCCGCCACAACATACTCTCCCCGATCAAGCGTCTTCACGCGCAGGGCCTCCACCGGGACCCCCTGCGCCCTCGCGAAGCCAAGCGCGGCCTTCGTCGGACGGCCCTCCGGATCGAACGCGACCGCCCTGGCCGGTCCCACCACCTCACGGACCAGATCGCCTTGGCTCTGTTCCAGCCGCTCAACATGCAGGGTGAGGCGCCGAGGCGTGCCGAAGGTGCGTGCGCCTGAAAAGGCGATACGCTGCTCTTCGAACAGGCGACAGGCCTGTGTCTTCAGATCCTTCAGCACCGGTGTCATATAGCCGGAGGGGATCTCTTCGACGCCGATTTCAAACAATAGGTTTTGGGTCATCAGGGGTCGTCTTGGTTTATACGGTTATGACTGCCATGCCTTGAGAAGCGGAAAGCCCGCCTCCTCACGCTGCTTCAGATAGGCTTCGGCGCATCGGCGGGCGAGGTTGCGGACGCGGCCGATGAAGCTGGTCCGCTCGGTGACACCTATGGCCCCCCTGGCGTCCAGGAGGTTGAACGTATGAGACGATTTGAGGCAGTAGTCGTAGGCCGGCAGCACCAGTCCTTTTTCGATCAGACGGAGTCCTTCCCGCTCATAGTCATCGAAAAGCTGAAACTGAAGCGCCACATCGGCTTCCTCAAAGTTGTGGATCGACCACTCCACCTCACTCTTGTGATGGATGTCGCCGTAGGTCACGTCCTTGACCCACGTCAGATCGTAGACGCTGTCCACCCCCTGCAGGAACATGGCAATCCGCTCGATCCCATAGGTCAGCTCAGCAGAGATCGGCCTCAGATCGATGCCTCCAGCCTGCTGGAAGTAGGTGAACTGGGTGATCTCCAGGCCGTCCAACCAGACCTCCCAGCCCAAGCCCCAGGCGCCAAGGGTCGGGGACTCCCAGTCGTCCTCGACGAAACGAATATCGTGCTTGAGCGGGTCGATGCCCAAGCTCCGAAGGCTGTCCAGGTAGATCTCCTGAATGTTGTCAGGGGATGGCTTCATAATGACCTGGTACTGGTAGTAGTGTTGGAGGCGATTCGGATTTTCCCCGTACCGTCCGTCAGCGGGGCGCCGGGTCGACTCGACATAGGCGACATTCCAGGGTTCAGGACCAAGAACACGCAGGAAGGTCGCCGGATTCATCGTCCCCGCGCCTACCTCCACATCGTACGGCTGTTGAATGACACAGCCCTGCTCAGCGAAAAATCGCTGCAATGCGAGGATCAGCTCTTGAAATGTCATTACGTGTCTTGTTGAACTTTTCACAATGATGCCTGTGCGTTTAAAAAAGCGGAAGAGGGAAACACACACCCTGCAATATGGCGGATTACTTGAAAAGCCTAAACACTATGCACATTAACAACTTAGCCTGCAGTCTGTCAAGAGAAAACCAGCAAAATCACTGGCTTTTCTACCTGGAGGTAAAATACGAGTGGCCGTGAAGACGTGCTGACGGGCTAGCGGAAAAATTATCCTCAGGTTTTTACCGGTCGTTATTGTCGTGCGAACGGCGATCGTAGCAGAGGGTTCCGCGAACGTAGGTCTGCTCGACGATACGGTCATCCCCGCAAAATATCAGGCGGGAGAGGAGAGTGTCGGGGGAGATTTCCACCCATTTCTCTGTGGGCAAGGGGCTGAGTCTCTGCGGATTCACGATAATGAAGTCCGCCTCTTTGCCGCACACAAGGCTGCCGATTTTATCGTCGAGCCTCAGCGCCCTTGCTCCTCCAAGTGTCGCCAAATAAAAGGCGGTGGTTGGGGAGATGTCTCCGCCGCCGAAGTCGGGGAGAAAACGACGCGCGGTGTGCGTATAAATCGCCGAGCGCATGGCTTCAAACGGCGACAGGGTCGGCCCACTGGCCACGTCAGACCCTACACCGATACGTAGTCCCATATCCATCAGTTCGCGCAGCGGCATGAGCCCGCTCTTGAGGAAAAGATTTGAGGCGGGACAGTGAGACAGACAGCTCCCCGTATCTGCCAGTAAGCGCCGCTCATCTGAGCTGACATAGATGGCGTGGGCCAGCAGAGTTTTAGGACCCAAGAGACCGGTTCCGAAATAGACATCGGTGTAGCTTCGCGTCTCCGGAAACAGTTCTCTGACCCATTGGAGCTCGGCAAGATTTTCGGCCAAGTGGGTCTGAATGTACGCGCCGTACTGGCTGGCCAGGTCGCTCACACCCCTCATTAGAGCCCTGCTGCACGTCGGCGCAAACCTCGGGGTAAAGGCGTAGAGCAACTTTCCGTTGGCTGCGCCGTGCCACGCTCGGCACACCTCCTCGCTTGCCTGGAGCGAGTCTGATGTTTTCTCAAGGAGGAAATCGGGAGCATTCCGGTCCATCATGACCTTCCCGATGATCGCCCTGATCCCTGTCTGTTCTGCCCACTGAAAGGCGACGTGGGTACTGTCCTTGCGGACCGAGCAGTAGATGGCAGCGGTCGTGACACCATGGGCGAGGAGTGAACGAAAGAAGATGGGGCACAGGGTGTCGGCAGTCTCCGGGGTGAACTCCCTCTCGGTTGGGAAGATGTCTCTTTCGAGCCACTCCAGCAGTTCGTTGCCGTATCGCGCCACGGCCCTATATTGCGGTAGGTGGGTGTGGGTGTCGATAAAGCCGGGTAGAATCAGGCGATCCGAGCAGTCGACTGGATCGGCACTCGGGTACTGCTGTTGTACCTCATGATAGTCCCCGACTGCGAGAATGACGCCGCTTCCATCGATAACTATTCCGCCGTCCGTATGATACGAATATCGATCTTCTGCTTCCGGATTCAGGATCTGGCCGCGGAATAGTCTCATGGGCTGCATGTGGGCACCTTCTTGAATACGAACCGGCACGGGTCGTCTTGACAACACAGGAGGGACCGACCCCGCTACGCGCTCTACAGCGCGTCTGTTTGAGCGAGATCACACCAGAGACGGGAAGAACTGGTTAGGTGGCCGGGTTATTTTCGGTGCGTAAGGGAAACCGGATGGCCTTTGCTGCCCTGTTAAGCTTCCTTTTTCCGCTTGCCGTTCTTGAAGAAGATAAGGCCGCCAACAAGGACCGACAGGCCGAACACTATACCGATCACTTGGAGCCCTATGTTGGACAAAAACGACGAGCCGCTTGCCTGCGTTGCGAGACCGACCGAAAAGGGGATATTGAACGTCGAATCAACGGCGTGGATTTCTTCTTGTGTCGGATCACTACCATCACCATGGCTATGCTTGACCAGATCCCACTCTCCCGGGTCAGAGGCGGTATGGGGCTTATGGGCAATCCCAGGCCCGACCTCTTCCAACTTCATAATGGCCTTATAATGACCGGCCACAGGGATATCAGCAGTGAGCCTGATCGATCCATCATGGTACACCTTGGCCGGCAAGGAGGCGATGGTATGGGAGTGCGCGCCGTGGCCCTCTTCGTGAGCCTTGCCTTGCTCTTCGTCGGCCTTCACAATTTGGACAGAGATAGGCAGGCCCCGCATCTCCTCATTGAGCAGGTCAAAAGTAATCGCCATCTTACCCGTCTTCGGCAGCCCTTCGCAATACGACTGAAATTCCCGCTTCAGTTGTGCGGATCCGACCTCTTGCAGCATACCGAGCGCTGATTCCCCGTATTGTTGCTGGTAGGCCGCAAAGTGCACCGTGTAGTGGCCCTTCTTTTGGACGCACGCGTCCATTTTATCCATGCCGCCCATTCCCTCACCGCCGTGGGCGCGAGCCTGAGACGTCCAGGCAATAAGTAGAAGCATCGCGAAGCATAAAGACATCAGGTGTTTCAGCATTCAACTCCTCCTTCAGTTATTACAAAGAGTGCTGTGAGCCATTCAATTACGCCTATTGTACACCAAACGACCTGCTCATTTCTACCTTTCACTTTGACGAAATTCGGACATCCCCTTGGTGCGCTGGGGCTCGCGTTCTTGGAGGCGCCGCTCGAGCTCTGCAATGTGCTGTGACTGCTCCCGTATCCGCATTCGCAAGCGGAAGTGTCCGGGAAGATTCAGGAGGATGGCCATGATCGCGCCGAGGGCGGTTGAAATCAGGATGACGACGACCATCGAGCTCTGAAATTGCCACCAAATGAACTTGACGACCGCCTCACCGGAGTTCTGAACGGAAAAGACCGCGACGATCATCGCGAGTATCAGGAAGCCGATGAGAGAGAATTGGTTCATGCGCCGCCTCCTGTGTAATGCGTTGCCGGCAGATCTTCGACCTTGATCCGGGCGATCCGTCGGCCTTCCATATCCACAATTGTCAGCTTCTTGCCCTGATAGGTGATGATGTCGCCACCCTTGGGCATCCGCTGAAGCTGAGTCAGCATAAAGCCGGCTAGTGTCTCGTACTCCGACGACTCGGGGAACGGCAACTCATGCTCGTCCCGCAGGTCTTTGATGCTGAGAGAGGCGTCAATGATGAGCGAACCGTCCTTCAGTCGTTCGACTGGCTTCTCAGCGGGCTCGTATTCGTCGTGAATCTCGCCTACGATCTCCTCGATAAGGTCTTCGATCGTCACCAACCCGTCCACACCGCCATGCTCATCGACCACGATGGCCATTGACATATGCCGCCGCTGCAGTTCCTTCAGGAGCTGGCTGACTTGCATAGTCTCCGGAACGAAGAAGGCGGGGTGAATGATCGTTTGCAGCGACACCTGTCGGTGCTCCAACTGCAGGCGTAACAGGTCCTTGTAATACAGGACACCGCAGATGTCGTCGAGACTCTTACGGTAGACCGGATAACGAGAGTAGCCCGTTTCGACGATAAGTTTGAGCGCCTCTTCCAGCGGGGTGTCCAGCTCGATCGCATCGATCTGAGGGCGAGGGATCATGACCTCCTTGACCGAGGTCTCTGTAAATTCGAAGACGCTGTGGATCAACTCCTGCTCTGTCTGGTCGAAGATCCCCTGCTCCTTCCCCTCCTGAACCATGAGCTTGATTTCCTCCTCGCTGACAAATCCCGTCGTCCCCTGAGGGGCGGCGCGGAAGAGCGAGAGGATCAGGCGGCTTGACGCGGTGAGCGGACGACCGATCAACGAGAACCAACGGGCCAGCGCCTCATGAGGTCCGGCGAGCGCAAGGGCCACCTGTTCCGCATAGCGGAGGCCAAGCGATTTAGGAACCAGCTCTCCGAAGACGATGGTGAGATAGGTGATGACGACAACGACGATCCCAAGCGCGACCAACTCACCAGTCGCCCCCGATCCGTCGCCGGGAAGGCGATCGAGCAAGGGTCGGATCACCCTCACCGCCAGCGCCCCGCCGATAGCGGAGGCGAGCGTACTGACGAAATTGATCCCGATCTGGATGGTAGCCAGGAATCGATCAGGATCATCCTTGAGCCGCTGCACTGTCGATGCCCGGCTATCTCCCGCTTCTACAAGCTCCTGCACCCGACTTCGACGGAGCGAGATGACCGCGACCTCGGAGCCGGCGAAGAACCCGTTAATCAGGATCAGTATGAAGATGAACAGCGTCTCGAACACGAGTGTTCCGCTGCCTAAGCCTTCTATCATAGTACTCCTTCTTCAGCCGTCAGCTTTCAGCGAAGAGCTGACCGCTGAATGCTATCGGCTGCTTTTAGGGCCACAGACCGGGATCGGCCGCCAGTCGTTCTTCAATCGGACGAAGCCGCTGCCGAAGCCTTTCCGTCGATAATCCGAACCGGTCGCCTAGACGAAGAATGGCCGAGGCCAGGTCGCACTCCTCCATCGACTCGGTCTGCGCTATCCGTTCGACCATTGGTACCACATCGCGCGTGAAGAATTCGTACATCAGGACGACGGATTCCGGTTGGTCCACGGCGTAGCCCAGTCGCTCGGCGAGGTCGATCACCTCCTGGACCTCTCGCAGGCTATCCGGGTCCGGACGTTCACGGAGTCGGCTGAGCCGCATCTCGAATGCGTGAGCGAGGAGACGGCGCACCGGCTCCCGCTGTGGAAGGTTGAGTCGCTTCGCGTCGTCGGCCAGCAGCAGCAGACTGCGATAGAGGGCGGCCCCGCCATCGGATCGCCACTGCTGCATGGACTCCTCCAGGTTGCGGGCTACGATAAACTCGGCCGGGATGCGCAGTGCGTCAGGCGGAGACAGCCCCGCGTCCCAGAAGGCGCGGAGCAACCCTTGGGAGTACGTCGCCAGTTCCTCGTAACGTTTGCGGAGCGCCTCCCACCCGCCGTACAGCGTCATGAGGACCTCCTGCCGATCGTCCTCGGACAGGATCGTGAAGGCAATCGGCGTGGCCTCGGTGTCGCGTGGAGACGACGCACCTTCGACCTGATCCTCAAAAGTTTCCTGCCGTCGACGGAGATCCTCCTGGCCCCTCCAAGGAAACAGAAAGCCGCGCATTCCATCGGCATTCGACCACTTCAGGACAAACCCGAACTCCTTACGCTCAAAGGTGAGGAATGAACACACGTCGATGCCGCCGACAAGCATCGTCCCATTCATGAGGGGCAGACGCTCAAAACTCAGCCGTTGGATATCGAAGGTGTGTGTGCGATACGGATCGGGCAGGTTCGCCGCCAGTGACCGCATGGCGTACAGGGCGGCCGATCTGGCAAGATCCACCCGTGCCGGCCGAACCCGGACGTCCCAGATACGCCGGCCGTCGCGTTCGGCAGGGAGATTGCTCTTAGCGGTCTGAAGCCTGGCCACGAATCGCGCCTCCAGATGCGGCGGCGCAAAGGCAGAGGCGAGGTCGAGAGCCCGTGCCGCATGTTTGAGGTTCTGCACAGCCTCGATGTCGGAGATGTCGCTGAAGAACCAGCCGTCGCTGGACTGCATCAGCAGGGCATGACGCTGCATCTCCAGCAGCCGTAGCGCCGCCGCTCTGTCCCGCGTCGAGAGCGGTCGGCGACTGTGCGCGCTGAAGAACTGCTCCATTGAGGGGTGGCTCCGATCAAGGAGTACGGTAATGTAATCGTTTCTTGCCGCCCAGACATCGGTAAACAACCGACCCGCCTGTTCTGCGAAGAGTCGGTGCAGATCGCTGCGAAGGCCATCAATCGCCTCTCGGAATGGGGCTCGCCAGGCCTGTCGCCAGCCCGGCTGACCGCCGGTACTACACCCGCAGTCTTCCTTCCACCGCCCCAGGCCATGGGCGCAACTCCAGGCGCTCCCCTCTCGGATGACCACCTCATGCATAGGGGGCGCGCTCGCAAGATAGGCCCCGAAGTTGGTGACCGTGAACTCCTTCGAGGCGGACTCGTTCGCCCACAGAGCGGCCAGCGCGCGTTCTCCGAGCCTGGTGTGATGACCGTACGATTCGCCGTCGGTACAGAGGATGTGCAGACGTGACGACGAGTGGCGGGACACCTCGGCGAGCCGTCCGGCGAGACGATCGGTCCCTTGCAGCAGGCCCTCAAAGGCGATGGCGCGCGACAGACCGGCATCGTAGAAAAACAGATCAATGGCGCTCCCATGCGGCAGGCGACACCTGTACGGGCGCGAGGGATCGATCCAGTTCGAGCCCAGTTCATGCCATCGGTCTCCGTCCAACGCGCGAAATCGAGTTGCCTGCCAGGGCGCCAGGACGGCATACCGGATCCCGTATTCACGGAGGAGCATGAGCGTCGACAGATCCACACCCGTTTCCGGAAGCCACATCCCCTCCGGCTCACGGCCGAAGCGGGACCTGAACTCAGCGATCCCCCATGTGATCATTGTGACGCGGTCCGTTGAGTGGGTGAGCGGCAAGATCGCATGGACGTACGGGTGGGCCAGGGCATTGCCATGTCCGCCGTAACGGACCATGCTGTCGCGATCGCCCTCGATCATACGGCGAGCGGTCTCTGGGGCCTTCCGTTCGAGCCAGCGAAAGAGCGTCGGTCCGATATCAAAGCTCATACCGGCATAGTTATTGACCAGGCTGACGATTCGGCCTTCGTGGTCCAGGAGCCTGGCCCATCCGTTCGGGGTATAGCACTCCGCAGCAATCCGCTCGTTCCAGTCGTGGGCGGGGGCGGCGGACGACTGCTGCTCAACCTCATCGGTCCAGGGGTTCTCGCGCGGCGGCTGATAGAAGTGCCCGTGGATGATGACCGATATCGTCGCAGGCATGTTCATTGCGGGTCGGTATCGGCGCCGGACCGCCGGGTGGACTGGATTAGGCTTCGCAGGATCCGGCTGCGATTCGCGCCACGCAGGAGGGACGAGAGATCCTCGTACAGCGTGGGGTCGTCGATGAGCGCCCCAAGCGTTCCCTCTCCTTGAGCCAGGCGTCCGGAGACCGATTTGAGATTCCTGGAGGTCTGCTCGAGATCGGCCATGAGCGACTCGGCTCGCGGGTCCGCAAACAGGATGTGCGCCAACCCCTTTTGATTCTGCAACTGCTTCATTATACTCGATAGCTGCTGAAGGGCGGTGGCGGCATCAGATAACTCTTTCAGGATGTTGCCCGAGCGCTTCTCATAGACCAGCGCGTGGAGCAGTCCGGTCCCCTGTTCGATCTCTTTCATGATCCGATTGAAGGAGGCGATGCTCTCAGCCAGATCCTGCCGCGCTTCGACCCCCGCTCCGCCGCCCACGAGCTGGTTCAAGGCGCCCGAGATCTTGACGACATTGTTCACAATCTGATCGCCTTTCTGGAGCAGCGTGGCGTAATCCGGTGGATCGACGCTTGCGATCGTCGCGTCTGGGGACAGGACGGGCTTATTAGGACTACCCACGGTCAGTTCCAGCACTTTGTCCCCCACCAAGCCAATGGTCCCGATACTCGCGATCGAATCCTCCCGGATCCGGTCCTGAAGTCTGGCGTCCAGACTCACGGTAACACGGATCTTCTTGCTGGCAAGGTCCTTGCTGAAGGTGATGTCGTCGACCGAGCCGATGGAGGTGCCGGCCAGACGAACCGGCGCTCCGACATTCAGTCCCTCGATGTTGCTGAAATAGGCGTGCAGACTGTAGCGGCGCTCGAAGATCTGGCTCCGGCTGCCGATGGTCAGGACAAAGACGATGAACAGACCCATCAGTCCCAGAACAAAGATGCCTACGCGCAGTCGCATCCACTGTTCACGTTCTGCCATCTGCTTTTCCCCGCTGTACCCTTGCAGTTCCAGATCCCATGGTCGGTAGAACCTCGAACCTCGAACTTTGAACCTCGAACGTTGAACTTTGAACGTTGAACTTATCTTATCTTACCCCATCGTCCCATTGACAAACTGTCGGACCAGCGGCAGGTCGGCGCGTTGGATTTCCTCCGGCGTTCCGACGACGACAATCTTGCCCTTGTCCAACAGGCCGATCCGATCCGAGATCTTGAAGGCGCTCCGCATGTCGTGCGTGACCACCACCGATGTCACCTCAAGCTTTCTATTCATGTCTACGATCAACTCGTTGATCTTCTCAGTGTTGATAGGGTCCAGGCCGGTCGTCGGTTCGTCATACAAGATGATCTTTGGCGTCAGCGCGATTGCCCTGGCCAAGGCGACCCGCTTTCTCATTCCGCCCGACAGGTCGGCCGGCGCCTTGTCGTCGGCGCCCTCGAGTCCGACAAGGTAGAGCGTCTCTGTGATCCGTTCATGGATCTCCCACTCCGACATGGCGGTATGTTCGCGGAGGGGGTAGGCGATGTTCTCCGCCACCGAGAGGGAATCGAAGAGCGCCGAACTTTGAAAGACCATCCCGATCTTCTTCCGGATCCTGATGAGTCGGTCCTCCGGCAGTGGTACGATATCCTCTCCCTCGATCAGAATATGGCCTGCCTCGGGCTTGAGCAGGCCGACGATCAACTTCAAGGTGACGCTTTTACCGATTCCGCTCCCGCCGATGATGGTGACCGTCTCACCCGGCCGGATCGCAAAATCCATCCCAGCCAGGATCGGTATGTGGTTGAACGACTTGTAGACCTGGCGGAACTCGATGGCCGACATGTTCATCTCACCAGCCCTCCAGCCACCAGAAGAACTTTGTCAGAAAGAAGTCCGAGATGATGACGGCAATGGCCGAGGTGACAACGGTCGCCGTCGTCGCCCTGCCCAAACCTTCTGTTCCACCCACCGTCTCGAGTCCTCTGTAGCAGCCGACAATGGCGATGATGAAGCCGAAAACCACTGTCTTGCCCAGACCGCTGACAATGTCGGCCACTGTCAGGTTGCGTGTCACGGTATTGTAGTAAAGCTGGTAATCGACCTGGAACTCATACCTGGAGATGACCATGCCCCCCAGAATGCCCAGGATGTCCGCCATGACCGTCAGCAGCGGCAGGACCAGCATCGCGCTCAGCACTCGGGGCACCACCAGTTTTTTGATCGGATTCGCCCCCATGGCCCGCATCGCATCGATCTGCTCTGTGACCCTCATCGACCCCAGCTCGGCAGTGATCCCTGAACCAACCCGACCCCCTACCAGCAGAGCTGTGAGAACCGGCCCCAGCTCGCGGACCATTGAGAGTGAGACGATGATCCCCACATACGCCTTTGCCCCGAATCGGCTCAGGCCGTACGCGGTCTGGAGCGCCAGGACGAGGCCGGTAAAAACCGCGGCCACGCCGGCGATCGAGATAGACTTTACCCCGATATGATCGACTTGCCGGATGAGCTCACGGAGGTTGAAGGGAGGCGTGAAAGCGCAGGAGACCGTTTCATACGTAAGCTGCGAGAGTCCACCCAGCAATTCGAGCAATCGAATCGACTGGCCTCCGACGGCTACAGCTATGTTCCGCACCGCATGTCCCTATCGCCGTTCTTTACCTCGACTCGGAACCTTGTTCAGTCAAGGCCCAGCCTTGGACAAACCGCTCAAACTCTTGCAGCCGGTTCTGAAAGGCTTCCGGCGAGGCTACGTACACCAAGTCGTAGACACACTCGCTGCCCCTGGTGACGTAACTGCTGACCATTACGTCGGCCTCTTGAAGTCGACCTGTGAGCACCGTGTGGACCGCCTCCGCACCGTTCAGCGAGGTGACGGTCTGGGTCACGACTCGTTTTGAGCTGATCCCGAAGAACAGGCGTTTGGCCAGCATTCGAAGTGTTATCGGCCGCCGCTCCTCACAACTGATAAACAGTGCGGCCACCTGACCGCCCGGTTCAGCCTGGAAGGCGAGTTCAGCCCCCTCCGCATCGAGTCTCCGCCAACCATCGCGTAAGACACCGATCCTGAACCCTCGGGCCTCGTCGACCAGGACGCCATCTACGATGTGACGAGAAGCACAGGCTGTGAGTGTGAACAAGACAAGAACCAAGGCGCCCTCAAAGCGCCGGGCGTATGGGAAGATGCGCCCCCCTCTCGACGTATACACACTTAGGTGAGGCATAACCGCGGGTAATCATACAGGCAACCTAATCATACTCGAAAGACGAGCGGGGCGTCAAGCTGAGCCTCATGGTGGCGGCAGTTCCACACGCTGTGATCATGGGGCGCGGAGGCATGATGCAAAGGTTGGAGGACCGCGCAAATAGTAAGAATAGAGGACACCGGGAAACAGGTCGAGACGCTAAGGGACAAGAGGACCCTTCGGCGGAGGGTTGAGTCGGTTCTGCGGAAGCAGGTGTCGGATGTGAAAATCAGTATCGGCGAGGACGCGTCGCGTCCTCGCCGATACGCCATTCGGTTACTCTTGCGGCTGCAGCTCGACCCTTCGATTGTTCGCGCGACCTTCATCCGTATCGTTCGACGCGATTGGTTTTTCTTCTCCGAATCCCACAGCGGTAAGATTGGCTGCATTCACGCCACGTGAGATCAGATAGTTCCTGACCGACTCGGTACGCCGCTGTGACAGCTTCTTATTGTACTGTGCTGTGCCGATACTGTCGGTATGGCCGGCGATGATGACCTTCACGTCCGGATGTTTGGTGAGAATCTCCGCAACTCCATCCAAGATCGTAAGAGATGGTGGAGTTAACTCGGCAGAATTGAAAGCAAAGTTCACACCCTTCAGAACGATGGGTTCCCGCTTCGGGCAGCCGAGCTGATTTACTTTAACACCGGCGGGGGTGCCAGGGCACTGGTCCTTGTAGTCCGCCACACCATCGC